>CANFRA010000010.1 GCA_947449305.1 Burkholderiaceae bacterium | reverse complement strand
ACACGCACCTCCCGCATACACAAGCCTCGGGTTGGTCTTTTTGGGGGTTTTGAGCGTCGGATGGGGCAGGGACTGGAGATGGTTTGTCACCCTTGCTTCCTTCTTTTCCTCCCGCCGTGTTGGCCTTAGCCGACGGCACACTTTTTCCCGGTTTTAGTATTGGCGCCCCTGGCGAAACTACTGGCGAAGTGGTTTTCAATACCGCATTAACTGGCTATCAAGAGATCATTACTGATCCTAGTTATTGCCGTCAGATTGTGACTCTCACTTATCCGCACATTGGCAACGTTGGCGTCAATGCACAAGATGCAGAGTCAGATCAGATTCATGCTGCTGGCCTAGTCATTAAAGATTTACCTAAGCGCGTATCCAATTTCCGCTCAGAAGGAAGTTTAGATAGCTACTTAAGTAAAGCAGGCGTCCCTGGCATTGCTGGTATCGACACTCGTAAATTAACCCGTATCCTGCGCGACAAGGGTGCTCAATCTGGAGCCATTGTGGCTGGCAAGTTGAGCGATGACTATGAGGTGCTCAGTAAGAAGGCGCTTGAACTAGCAAAAGCCTTTCCCGGAATGTCCGGCTTAGACTTAGCCAAAGTCGTGAGCACTAAAAAAGCTTATCCATGGCGTGTAGCTGATTGGCAATTGCATGGCCCTGAAGGTAAGCCTGCATATAAAACATTAGATACAAACAAACCCACTAAAAAAGTGGTGGCCTATGACTTCGGTGTGAAACATAATATTTTGCGCATGCTTACTGAGCGTGCTTGTGAGTTAACGGTAGTACCAGCACAAACGAGCGCAGCGCAAGTGCTCGCCATGAATCCAGATGGCGTCTTTTTCTCTAACGGTCCTGGAGACCCTGGCCCTTGTGATTACGCCATTGCTGCTGCTAAAGAAATTATCGCCAAGGGCGTACCTACCTTTGGCATCTGCTTAGGCCACCAAATTATGGGTCTGGCTGCAGGCGCTAAAACCCTCAAGATGAAGTTTGGTCACCATGGCGCTAACCATCCTGTTAAGGACTTAGATACTGGTCGCGTAGCGATTACTTCTCAGAACCATGGCTTTGCAGTTGATGCCAATACTTTGCCTGAGAACCTTCGTGTCACACACGTTTCATTGTTTGACGGCTCCTTGCAAGGACTGGCTTGGAAAGATAAGCCTGCATTCTGTTTCCAGGGTCACCCTGAAGCCTCGCCTGGACCGCATGACATTGCCTATTTATTTGATCGTTTTGTGGAGCTCATGAATGCTAGCAACAAGGGGAGCGAATAATGCCTAAGCGTAGCGACATTAAGAGCATCCTAATTATTGGTGCTGGTCCGATTGTGATCGGGCAGGCTTGTGAGTTTGATTATTCCGGTGCGCAAGCTTGTAAGGCTTTGCGTGACGAAGGTTACAAAGTCATTTTGGTCAATAGCAATCCTGCAACCATAATGACTGACCCCGAGATGGCTGATGTGACTTATATCGAGCCAATTACTTGGGAAGTGGTAGAGCGCATTATTGCCACTGAAAAGCCAGATGCGATTTTGCCAACCATGGGCGGGCAAACTGCCTTGAACTGCGCATTAGATTTACATCGTCATGGTGTATTGCAAAAGTACGGCTGTGAATTAATTGGTGCTTCACCTGAGGCCATTGATAAAGCGGAAGATCGTCAGAAATTTAAGGAAGCGATGACCAAGATTGGCCTTGGTTCCGCTAAATCCGGTATTGCGCATTCGATGGAAGAGGCTCTTGAGGTCCAACAGCGCATTCAAAAAGAGGCTGATAGCTCTGGATTCCCAGTAGTGATTCGTCCTTCGTTCACGATGGGTGGTTCAGGCGGCGGTATTGCTTATAACCGTGAAGAGTTTGAAGAGATCTGCAAACGGGGTCTCGATCTATCGCCCACGCGTGAGCTTTTGATTGAAGAATCGCTCTTGGGATGGAAAGAGTTTGAGATGGAAGTTGTGCGTGATCGCAATGACAACTGCATCATCGTGTGCTCAATCGAAAACTTAGATCCGATGGGCGTACATACGGGTGATTCGATCACAGTTGCTCCTGCACAAACGCTGACCGACAAAGAGTATCAAATCATGCGTAATGCATCGATTGCCGTTCTGCGGGAAATTGGTGTTGATACCGGTGGATCAAATGTACAGTTCTCTATTAACCCAGAAGACGGCCGCATGATCGTCATTGAGATGAACCCACGGGTATCACGTTCATCTGCTCTAGCCTCTAAGGCAACGGGTTTTCCGATTGCTAAGATTGCAGCCAAGCTGGCTGTTGGTTACACGCTAGATGAGCTCAAGAACGATATTACGGGCGGAGCTACGCCGGCGTCGTTTGAGCCATCCATTGACTACGTAGTAACCAAGATTCCGCGTTTTGCTTTTGAGAAATTCCCACAAGCCGATTCACGCTTAACGACGCAGATGAAATCGGTTGGTGAAGTGATGGCTATTGGCCGGACCTTCCAGGAGTCTTTCCAGAAAGCATTACGGGGCCTTGAGGTTGGTGTAGATGGCCTAGATGAATTCTCGACAGATCTTGACGACATTGTGAATGAAATCAATGAGCCGGGCCCAGATCGTATTTGGTATTTGGCCGATGCCTTCCGAATGGGGATGAGCTTAGATGAAATCTATGCTGAAACTAAAGTAGATCCATGGTTCCTCCAGCAAATTGAGGAACTAATTGCGATTGAAACCGAGTTAAAGAAGCGCAAGATTGATAGCCTCACAGCAGCAGAGCTGCGTGCTGTTAAGCAGAAGGGCTTTTCTGACCGTCGCTTGGCCAAATTATTGGGGGTTGATGCTACAACGGTTCGTACAACACGCCATCGCTTAAAAGTAGTACCCGTTTATAAGCGCGTTGATACATGCGCTGCTGAGTTCTCAACCAATACCGCTTACCTCTATTCGACTTATGAAGCAGAGCATGGTGAATGTGAATCCAACCCAAGTACCAAAGATAAGATCATGGTCTTGGGTGGTGGTCCTAACCGCATAGGTCAAGGTATTGAGTTTGACTATTGCTGCGTACATGCTGCTTTAGCAATGCGTGATGATGGTTATGAAACCATTATGGTGAACTGCAACCCAGAAACCGTTTCAACTGACTACGACACCTCTGATCGTTTGTATTTTGAGCCTTTGACCCTTGAAGATGTATTAGAGATTGTTGCTAAAGAGAAGCCTAAAGGCGTCATCGTTCAGTACGGTGGTCAAACACCTTTGAAACTTGCCTTAGATCTGGAGCGTAATGGCGTACCTATCATCGGTACTTCGCCAGACATGATCGATGCTGCGGAAGACCGCGAGCGCTTCCAAAAACTCTTGCAAGGCTTGGGCTTACGTCAACCACCAAACCGTACTGCGCGCACTGAAGAAGAGGCGCTGGTTCTGGCAGAAGAAATTGGCTATCCATTGGTAGTTCGTCCTTCCTATGTATTAGGTGGCCGCGCCATGGAAATCGTTCATGATGGCCGTGACCTAGAGCGCTATATGCGTGAGGCTGTGAAGGTCTCTCATGATTCTCCAGTATTGCTAGATCGCTTCCTTAATGACGCGATTGAGTGTGATGTTGATTGCATTCGTGATGGATCCAAAGTATTTATTGGTGGCGTGATGGAGCATATCGAGCAGGCTGGCGTTCACTCTGGTGATTCAGCGTGTTCATTGCCGCCATATTCCTTATCCGATGAGACTGTCAAAGAGATTAAGCGTCAAACTGCTGCGATGGCGGCAGGCTTAAATGTTGTTGGCTTAATGAACGTCCAGTTTGCAATTCAGAATGTCGATGGCAAAGATGTTATCTATGTGCTGGAAGTAAATCCTCGTGCTTCACGCACCGTACCTTTTGTCTCTAAAGCAACCGGCCTGCAATTGGCTAAGATTGCTGCACGTTGTATGGTTGGTCAAACATTAGAGCAGCAGGGTATTAAGGCGGAAGTCAATCCACCATATTTCTCTGTCAAAGAAGCGGTATTTCCGTTCAATAAGTTTCCAGGAATTGATCCTATTCTCGGACCAGAGATGCGCTCAACTGGTGAAGTCATGGGTGTAGGCAAGACCTTTGGTGAGGCGCTCTTTAAATCGCAATTGGGTGCTGGCATCAAATTACCCAAGAGCGGAACAGTACTGCTCACAGTCAAAGATAGCGATAAGCCTAAAGCGGTTGAGGTTGCTAAGCTATTGCATCAGCTTGGTTTCCCGATGGTTGCAACTAAAGGGACTGCTGCTGCGATTGAAGCTGCTGGTTTGCCAGTACGCGTAGTCAATAAAGTCAAAGACGGTCGTCCTCATATCGTAGATTTCATTAAAAATGGTGAAATTTCCTTGGTATTTACCACTGTGGATGAGACTCGAACTGCCATTGCTGACTCGAGGTCCATCCGGACTTCAGCCCAAGCAAATGGAGTGACGTACTACACGACCATTAGCGCAGCCCGTGCCGTGATGGATGGTTTGCTGGCCTCTCAAAAAGGGATTAATGAGTCTTTAGAGGTATATTCCTTACAGGATTTACATCAAAAGCTCGTTTAATCTAAAATCGACTTTTGTTCGCGCAATCAAGCGCAAGAATTTAAGTTAGGTTGGCAGTATGAGCACAATTCCAATTACCAAACGCGGTGCAGAACTTCTGAAAGAGGAGCTGCATCGTCTTAAGCATGTAGAGCGTCCAGCAGTCATTATTTCGATCTCTGAGGCACGCGCCCAAGGCGATCTTTCTGAGAACGCTGAGTACGATGCCGCCAAAGAAAAGCAAGGCTTTATTGAAGGCCGTATTCAGGAGCTTGAGAGCAAACTCTCTGCTGCTCAGATTATTGATCCAGCTACGCTCGATGTTTCTGGTCGCGTTGTCTTTGGCGCCACCGTTGATCTCGAAGATCTCGAGGATGGTACCAAGCTCACTTATCAGATTGTGGGCGATGATGAGGCCGATATTGCAGTAAACAAAATCTCGATTAGCTCTCCCATTGCCCGCGCCTTGATTGGCAAGGAAGAGGGCGATGTTGTGGCTGTTCAGGCCCCAGGCGGCAATCGCGAAGTTGAGGTTCTGGCAGTTCGCTATATCTGACATCATATCTAGAGAAGCCCTGTGCAGAACCCAACCGCTTCAAAACATACTGGAGCGCAACGACTTTTTATCTTGATCGCCGGTGTCTGGGTTGGTAGCATCCTTGCTGTTGGCTATCTGGTTGCCCCAGTAATTTTTAGCACTCTGACTGATCGTCAAGTAGCCGGTATGGTTGCTGGTAGTGTCTTTAAGACTGAAGCCTACTTAAGCATCCTGATTTGTATTGCTTTAATGGTGCTAGCAAATCTTCTGGTTACTCGTGGACTAAATCAATACAGGGTGATTCGCTTGCTTCTCTTAGGAATGTTAGTGTGCTCGGCAGCCGCTTCGTTTATCTTGATTCCCTGGCTTGATACCTTGCGTGATCAGGCATTGTTGGAGGGTATGCCCGTCATGCTATCTCCTTCTGCTGATTTATTTAGAACACTCCATGGCGTTTCTAGCGTTCTGTTTTTGATTCAGAGTGCTCTTGGCATCTATCTTGTATGGCGCCTTACTAAAACGCATTCACAGTAAATAATAAGCAATAAAAAACGCCGACTAGCGGCGTTTTTCTAATGGCTCAGATCCTATTAAGATCCAAGAGATTTTTTCTTATTACTACTCATCCGCACTTTACGCTTCTTGATGGGAGCCGGCGCAGCAGCCGCTTTGCGATAGCCTGGGGATGACCAACCAATCTTCGATTCAGCAGCTTCAGAGCGCAGTACCCGTTTTTTCGGTGTAGCAGACTTCACAGCAGCAGCCCGAGCGAATGGCGCTGCATTGGAAGCGGAGCGACGATCAGATCTTTCTGAGCTGCTAGTGCGAACACCAGATTTAGTTGGTGCGCGATTAGGCTGGCGTTTAGTACGTGGCGCCTGTAAGGATTTTTTAGTCTGTTTAGAGGATCTGCCGAGATTAGAAAATGCTTCATCGACAACATCTTTTGGTTTCCAAATCACCAGCAATTTGCCAATATGCTGAACTGGCGCAGCATCTAGTTTGTCGCAAAGCGCTTCATAAATAGCAAGGCGCGCTTCACGATCATCTCCAAAGACACGGACCTTAATGAGTCCATGATGGCTAATTGCGAGCTTGGCTTCTTTGATCACAGAAGGCGTTAAGCCACCGCCACCAATCATGACAACCGGACTTAAGTCATGGGCATCAGCTTTGAGGGATTTACGTTGTGCGGGGGTGATGGTTAGTGCAGTCATGGGCTTGATGATAGAGCATCGGATACTTAAAAAGCCCGTTTAGACTAGATTTGTCTCGTTTTGTATCGATTCCTTTTGCTTTAGGGGGCTAAAACTAGGAAAATGTAGGGCGAAAGTGGGTAAGTTGTGGCAAAGAATAAATTTAATAAAAGTTGGTTGCAGGATCATCTAACCGATCCCTATGTGAAGATGGCTCAGAAAGAGGGCTATCGCGCTAGAGCGGTTTACAAGCTCAGTGAAATTGACGAGCAAGATCACCTCATACAAGCAGGCATGACCATTGTGGACCTCGGGAGCGCTCCTGGAAGTTGGTCTCAATATGCGCGCAATCGTTTAACTGAGCTTGGTAAAAGTAATCCCAAAATTGAGTCTGGTAAACCGGACGGTCAAATCATTGCAATCGATATCTTGCCGATGGAAGATATTGCTGATGTCAGCTTTATTCAGGGCGACTTTCGTGAGGAAGAGGGCTTGAATGCACTGAAGGCACTTTTGCCGAAGAGCGCAGAGGGCAAGGTCGATTTGGTTCTATCTGATATGGCACCTAATCTTTCCGGGGTAGGTGTTGCAGATGCTGCGCGGATGGCCTTTTTGGCTGAAATTGCCTTAGATTTTGCGGTAGACCACCTCAAGCCTGAAGGAGCGCTATTGATTAAATGCTTTAACGGTAGTGGCTATAGCCAGATCGTCGAATCCTTCAAAAAGGTCTTCAAAACCGTTGCCTCCAGAAAGCCTAAGGCCTCTAGGGCTCGGTCTTCAGAGATATTTCTCTTAGGCCGTAACTTAAAGCCCCCTAAATAAATAGCCAAAATCAGCACTTCCAGACCAGAGTGGCCCCCTAATAACCCCCTTAAATAAATGGTTTTATGAAATAAATAGGCCATTAGACCTTGAAAAAGGGTGGTAGTAGAATCAAATACATAGGAAGCAATGTGCTTATTTCCTGGATATATCCAGAAAAGGAATTATTTTGAACGGCAATATGAACAGCAATATGTTCCAAAAAATCGGCGTGTGGCTCATTGTGGGCCTGGTCCTCTTCACTGTTTTTAAACAGTTTGATAAGCCTAGGGACCAAACTCAAGTCACGTATTCCCAATTCATGGACGACGCTAAGGCTGGAAAAGTGAAGCGCGTTGATGTGCAAGGCCGCACATTGCAAGTCACGCCTGCTGACGGCAATAAATACTCCATCATCTCCCCAGGCGATATCTGGATGGTTGGCGACTTAATGAAGTTTGGTGTACAGGTTACTGGTAAAGCAGAAGATGAACCTAATCTCTTGGTATCTGCTTTGTATTACCTCGGGCCTACTTTATTGATTATTGGCTTTTGGTTTTTCATGATGCGTCAGATGCAAGGCGGCGGTAAAGGCGGCGCATTTTCCTTTGGTAAATCCAAAGCACGTCTGATTGATGAAAATAGTAATACTGTTACTTTTGCTGATGTTGCTGGATGCGATGAAGCAAAAGAAGAAGTGTATGAGTTGGTTGATTTCTTAAAAGACCCGCAGAAGTTTCAAAAGCTTGGCGGCCGTATTCCGCATGGCGTCCTACTCGTTGGCCCTCCAGGTACTGGTAAAACCCTCTTGGCACGTGCGATTGCGGGTGAAGCCAAAGTTCCTTTCTTCTCGATCTCCGGTTCTGATTTCGTAGAAATGTTTGTGGGTGTGGGCGCATCTCGCGTACGCGATATGTTTGAGAACGCTAAGAAAAACTCCCCTTGCATCATCTTTATTGATGAGATCGATGCGGTAGGTCGTCATCGTGGTGCTGGTATGGGCGGTGGTAATGATGAGCGCGAGCAAACCTTAAACCAAATGCTTGTAGAGATGGATGGTTTTGAAAGCAATAGCGGCGTGATCGTGGTTGCTGCTACTAACCGCTCCGATGTATTGGATAAAGCCTTATTGCGTCCAGGTCGCTTCGATCGTCAAGTGCACGTAGGCTTGCCAGACATTCGTGGTCGTGAACAGATCTTGCAAGTGCATATGCGCAAAGTGCCGATTGATCCTGATGTCAATGCTGCCGTATTGGCACGCGGTACCCCAGGATTTTCAGGTGCTGACTTGGCAAACTTAGTGAATGAAGCTGCCTTGTTTGCTGCACGCCGCAATAAGCGTTCAGTTGAAATGAAAGATTTTGAAGACGCTAAAGACAAGATCTATATGGGTCCTGAGCGTAAGTCTGCCGTGATGCGTGAAGAAGAGCGTCGTAATACCGCTTATCACGAGGCTGGCCATGCTGTTGTAGCCAAGAGCTTGCCTAAGGCAGACCCAGTTCATAAGGTCACCATCATGCCGCGCGGTATGGCATTGGGTGTGACTTGGCAGTTGCCAGAATTTGACCGTGTGAATCTTTACAAAGATCGCATGATGGAAGACTTAGCCATTTTGTTTGGTGGCCGTGCTGCAGAAGAAATCTTTTTGCATTCGTCGAGTACCGGCGCTTCAAATGACTTTGAGCGTGCTACCAAAATGGCGCGCGATATGGTGACGCGTTACGGTATGAGTGATAGCTTAGGTACGATGGTTTATGTTGATACTGAATCTGAAAGTATTTTCGGGCGCAATAGCACCAAGACCGTTTCTGAGTTGACACAACAAAAAGTGGACTTTGAGATTCGTTCGTTAATTGATAGTCAATACGCCTTAGCGAGATCAATTCTAGAAAACAATCGCGATAAGGTCGAAGCTATGGTTGTTGCCTTGCTCGAGTGGGAAACCATTGATGCCGATCAAATTACTGACATCATGGAAGGCCGTCCTCCACGTGCACCATTGCCACCACCACCGACAATCTTTGGCAACTCTGCTGGTGCACCTGGCCCAGCGGCTGGTAGCGCTCCAGCGACAGCTTAAGTAGCATCAGACTAGCCGTCTTGATGGATCAGCAAGGCATTTTGCAGATGCCCACAACATGGCGTTGTGGGCGTTTTCTTTTTGACTTTGCCAAACGCAGACGCCCAGTTGTCATGGGCATTCTGAACGCCACCCCAGATTCATTCTCAGATGGTGGCAAATTTAAAACTCCGAAAGACGCTATCGCTCAAGCAGAGCTCATGATTGAGGGCGGTGTTGACTTGATTGATATCGGAGGTGAGTCCACTAGACCAGGTGCAGAGCCGTTAGAGCTTCAAGAAGAACTTGATCGCGTGCTACCAGTCATTGAAGCGCTTAAAGATTACGGTGTACCGCTATCGATCGATACTTATAAAGCGCAAACTATGCGCGAAGCATTAAGGGCAGGAGTAGATTGTGTAAATGATATTTGGGCATTAAGACAAGCAGGTGCAGTTGATGCCGTACTAGAAAGCAAAGATTGTGGAATTGTCTTAATGCACATGCAGCGCGATCCTCAGTGTATGCAATTTAATCCGGAGTATCACGATGTCATTGCACAGGTGATGCAATTTCTCAAAGAGCGTGCAGAGCTACTTAAAGCAAAAGGTGCTCAAGCAAACAGAATCGCCATCGACCCTGGTTTTGGCTTTGGCAAAAGTCTTGAGCACAACCTCACTATGCTTACCCATTTTGATCAATTCTCACACTTGGGCTTTACGGTCCTTGCAGGCATCTCTCGTAAATCGATGCTGGGCAAGCTCACCGGTAAAGATACGCATGAGCGCCTAGCCCCTAGTATTGCTGCAGCTATCATGGCGGCTGATCGGGGCGCCAGAATTGTGCGAGTCCATGATGTTCCTGAGACGGTTGATGCCTTAAAGTTGTGGGAAGCATCGGTTTTATAATGAGTCCTATGAAAAAACAATACTTTGGTACGGATGGCATCCGCGGTGAAGTGGGGCAATTTCCGATTGTTCCGGAGTTCATGACTCGCTTAGGGTATGCCGCAGGCATAGTACTCTCCAAAGATGCAAAAGTTGGCCAACGATGCAAAGTCTTGATTGGCAAAGATACGCGTATTTCTGGATATTTATTGGAGGCTGCTTTAGAGGCAGGCTTTGCCGCTGCTGGTGTCGATGTCATGCTTTGCGGACCAATGCCAACTCCTGGTGTGGCTTACCTGACTAAAGCATTACGTTTATCTGCCGGCGTCGTGATCTCTGCATCACACAATCCCTATCAAGATAACGGCATTAAGTTTTTCTCGGCCAATGGTGACAAACTCGACGATGATTTTGAACTTGCAATTGAAGCTGAATTAGAAAAGCCGATGGGCTGCGTGAGCGCCCAAGAACTCGGTAAGGCATTTCGTTTAGATGATGCTGCAGGTCGTTATATTGAATTTTGTAAATCGACATTTCCGGGAGATCTCAATCTCAAGGGATTAAAGCTCGTTGTTGATTGTGCCAATGGAGCCGCCTATCACACTGCACCTCATGTATTTCATGAGCTAGGCGCAGAGGTGATCTCGATTGGCGTTAATCCAGACGGCAGAAACATTAATGATGGTTGTGGCGCTACTGCACCGGCAGCCTTGATTGCCAAGGTGAAAGAAGTCAATGCAGATCTTGGTATTGCGCTCGATGGCGATGCCGACCGCTTGCAAATGGTTGATGCTACAGGACGATTATTTAACGGCGATGAGCTGCTTTATGTTCTCGCAAAAGACAGATTAGACCGTGGACAAAAGATTGGTGGTGCCGTTGGTACCTTGATGACCAATCTAGCTGTTGAGAATGCGATTAAAGATCTCAATATCGGGTTTGAACGTGCTAATGTTGGTGATCGATATGTACTAGAGCTGCTAAAGCAAAAAGGTTGGATCATCGGCGGAGAAGGCTCTGGTCACTTGTTATGCCTAGATCAACACTCTACTGGAGATGGCACCATTGCTGCGCTTCAAGTATTAGCGGCAATGAGTCACAATAAAAAGAGTCTTGCCCAGTTACTCGAAAAGGTAAAGATCTTCCCGCAAGTTCTGCTGAATGTAAAAATCAAACCCAGTTATGACTGGAAGTCTGATGAGAATCTCAAGCAGCAGATCGCTAAAGTAGAGGCTGATCTCAAGGGTATCGGCAGGGTACTCATTCGGGCATCTGGGACAGAGCCTCTCTTGCGCGTCATGATTGAAACAAAGGATGGCGATGTCGCGATGAGCGCTGCCAAAAGCATTGCTGATTTAATTCCGATAGCTTAAGTCCGCAGTATTCAATACTAGATGCACTACAGATACCTTAGCGCTAAATTTAAACTGGTAGCCAGCCTGCTATTTCTATGCTTTGCGGCAGCCTACTTACCAAATGCAAGTGGACAAGCTGCTAATAGCAAGCCCAAAAATATCATCATCATGTTTGCTGATGGCACGACGAGCAGCCAGTATGAGTTTGGCCGTTATTCCAGTGCGCTATTACGACAACAACCCTTTGCTGTAACCGATGTAGTCATGGCCAAAGGCCACTATCAGTTGATGAAGACAGAGTCAGCGAATTACTTTGTAACTGATTCAGCAGCAGCTGCCTCTGCTATGTCGATTGGGTATAAAGTCAATAATGGTGCCATCTCTATTACCCCAGATGGTAAAACGCCGCCTACCATCATGGAAGTAGCCAAAAACAGGGGCAAGAGAATTGGGCTCCTCACTACCGCACCAATTTATGATGCAACCCCCGCAGCATTTAGTGTCCACGCCAAATCTAGGCGAGATAATGAATTGATTGTGAATCAGTATCTAGAGCTTTCTCCAGATGTGCTGATGGGTGGCGGGTCTAATTTCTTCCTACCAAACTCACTGTCTGGGGGAAAGCGCCAAGACGGCAAGAATGTGATTGAGGCATTTCAAGCAAAAGGCTATCAATATATCAATACACCAGAACAGCTCAAGCAGATTAAGTCATCTAAGCTCCTGGGCCTTTTTGCTGATGAAGATCTCGATTATGAAATCGATCGCAATCCTCAAGAGACACCTAACTTATCTCAAATGATGTCAGCGGCACTTCAAGTGCTCAATCAGGATTCTAAGAAAAGTAAAAATAAGGGGTTTGTATTATTTGCTGAGAACGAGAACACAGACTCTGCAGGCCATCAAAATGACGTCGCCGCTTTAATGCGTGAGCTCTGGGCTTTTGATGATGCAGTCAAAGTAGCGTTAGAGTTTCAGAAACAAAATCCTGATACTTTAGTGATTGTGGCCGGAGATCATGAGACCGGGGGATTTTCTCCTACTTATGGACGTAAAAATCTGGGGCCCGCAGGCAATACCAATTACTTGAACGTAACGATCGAGCAACTCAAGCAAATTGAGTCTTACAAAATCTCACTCAAAGAGTTTTCTGATAAGTTCAAAGCCAAAGCAAAGCAAACTCCCAGCACTGCAGATTTGAATGCCTACTTAAATACAGTGTTACAAGACAATTTCCCAGGCCTGGTTCTAGACGATGACTTGCGTGAAAAACTACTAACCCAAGGACAATTGAACCCCAATTCGAATTACCTGCCATCCAATATCCTGGGCTTAGCGATTGCGCGCCAAACAGGCTTTTATTGGGGAACCGCAGGGCACACCCCAGTCCCCATTACAGTGGCGGCTATTGGTCCAGGATCTCAAGTCTTCAAAGGGTTCGATGACAATACTGCATTTGCCATAAAACTAAGAAGGTTAATTGGTCAAAAATAGCCCCTAGAGCCCTCAAAAGAGGGCTTTTTGCTATGTCATAAAAGTGTCATGTTTCGACCATATCGTCTAGATATCGCAATGTTGCGTTACCCGTACAAAAGGACCGATCAAATGAAATCTTTCTTTAAAAAAGCACTAGTAATTAGCGCTATTTCAGTTGCTCCAGCGGCGTTTGCTGCAGATATGACTGGTGCAGGCGCAACATTTCCTTATCCAATTTATGCAAAGTGGGCAGAGGCCTATAAGGCAAAAACTGGCTCCAATTTGAATTACCAATCCATTGGCTCATCTGGCGGCATTAAGCAAATTAAGGCAAAAACGGTTGATTTCGGTGCAACTGATAATCCAGTGAAGTTTGAAGAACTCGAAAAGGATGGGTTAGTTCAATTTCCGGCCATTATTGGCGGTGTAGTGCCAGTGATTAATGTGGATGGTGCTAAACCCGGCGAAATTAAATTAGATGGTCCAACTTTAGCTGATATTTTCCAGGGGATTATTTCTGATTGGGGTGACAAGCGTATCGCGATCATGAACCCAGGAGTGAAGATTCCTTCTGGTCCTATTACCGTAGTTGTTCGTGCTGATGGATCTGGAACCACAGCAATTTTTACTGACTATTTAGCTAAAACAAGTACGCTGTTCAAAGATGCTGTTGGTGCAGGCGCTTCTGTGAAATGGCCAGCAGCTTCTACGGTTGGTGGCAAGGGTAACGAAGGTGTTGCAGCAAACGTCATGCGGGTTAAAAATTCTGTAGGCTATGTTGAGTATGCTTATGCCAAGAAAAACAAGATGACCTTTATTTCCATGAAGAATAAAGATGGTAATTATGTTGAACCGGATGATTTAACATTCGCAGCCGCTGCAGCTGGTACAGATTGGTCAACTATTCCAGGCATGGGAACATTTATTACTAATGCTGCTGGCGCTAAATCATGGCCAATTACTGGTGCTTCTTTTATCTTGGTCTATAAGAACCCTGAAAATAAAGCAAATGCAGCTGAAGTCATTAAATTCTTTGACTTTGCCTTTAAAGATGGCAAGAAGATGGCAGAAGAGCTAGACTATGTAGCGATGCCGGACAAAACAACCGATTTCATTCGCAAGAATGTATTTACCAAGATTGTGACTAAATAAGACTCTCTCACTAACGCTAAACAGCCCTTTACAAGTAGGGCTGTTTGGTTTTTAAGATAAACAATGATCGAATCTACCGAGTCACACTCAGCCCCAACGCCGCAGGCGCTTCGAATCGCAAAATTACAGCGCGTTCAGGATTTTCTTTTCCATGGGATTACGCAATTTTTTGCCTTATCCGTGTTGATTGCGCTTCTGGGCATCATTATTTCATTGGTAATTAATGCGGCCCCCGCGTTACAAGAGTTTGGTTTTGGCTTCTTCTTCACCCAAGAGTGGGATATTGTCAATGGCGAGTTTGGTGGCTTAATAGCGATCTACGGAACACTTATCACTTCTTTGATTGCTTTATTAATTGCAGTGCCTTTAAGTTTTGGTATTGCAGTATTTCTAACTGAATTATGTCCGGGTCCATTACGTAGACCGCTTGGCACTGCTGTAGAACTATTGGCAGCCGTCCCATCGATTATTTATGGCATGTTTGGCTTGTTTATCTTTGCACCATTATTTGCACAATATGTACAGCCAGTACTCGCTGGAACATTAGGACAAATTCCTGGCCTAGGCATTCTATTTTCTGGTGCTTTTAATGGCATCGGTATTCTTTGTGCCGGCTTGATTCTGGCGATGATGATTCTTCCATTTATTGCATCTGTCATGCGCGATGTTTTTGAAATCGTCCCGCCTGTACTAAAAGAGTCTGCCTATGGCATTGGCTGCACCACCTGGGAAGTAGTCAAAAACGTCGTATTGCCTTATACCAAGGCTGGAGTCATCGGCGGCATTATGTTGGGTTTAGGCAGGGCACTTGGTGAAACAATGGCAGTGACATTTGTTATTGGTAATGCTCACCGCCTATCTCCATCCCTGTTCTCCCCAGGCACTTCGATTGCTTCGACTCTTGCCAATGAATTTGGCGAGGCGGAGGCAGGTAACCATCTTTCATCCCTGTATGCATTGGGTTTAACCCTCTTTATCATTACCTTCATTGTTTTGGCGTGCGCAAAATGGATGCTGAACAATATGGAGAAGAAGCAGGGGCTTAAAACATGATGCACTCGACTAACATTAATCCAGAAATCTTTGCGCGCAGAAAGCGTAGCAATAAAATTGGCCTAACGCTATCTATGGGTGCTATGGTTCTGGGTATGATCTTTTTGATGTGGATTTTAAGTGTCCTATTCATTAAAGGCTTTGGCGCAATCGATCTGAATCTGTTCACTCACAGCACACCCGCACCTGGCTCAGAAGGTGGAGGCTTGGCAAACGCCATTGTTGGTAGCTTAATGTTAATTGGTTGCTGTACTGTGATTAGCACTCCTGTTGGTGTGCTAGCGGGTTTATATCTCTCTGAGTATGGGGATCGTAGTCGGGTTGCTTCAATTACTCGATTTGTGACCGACATCATGCTCTCTGCACCTTCCATTGTGATCGGCTTGTTTGTTTACGCTTTTGTAGTTGCGCAAGTAAGACACTTTTCTGGATGGGCTGGAACGATTGCATTGGCTTTAATAGCAATTCCGGTAGTCGTTCGGACAACCGAGAATATGCTTCGCTTAGTTCCCGGAAGTTTGCGTGAAGCAGCCTATGCATTGGGTGCGCCTAAGTGGAAGGTTGCTTTTATGATTACCCTCCGGGCGGCACAAAGCGGTGTAATGACTGGTATCTTGCTTGCATTGGCTCGAGTAAGTGGTGAAACAGCACCGTTATTGTTTACTGCATTAAATAATCAGTTCTTCTCCACCAATATGAATGCACCAATGGCTAATTTACCAGTGGTGATATTCCAGTTTGCTATGAGCCCCTATGATAATTGGGTGGATTTGGCATGGGGCGGCGCCTTATTAATTACATTCGCAGTGCTGGGCTTAAATATTCTTGCTCGTGTGGTGTTCCGTCAAAAGGTACAAGGATGATGAGTAATATGAAAACAATGTTTGACTTGAATCGGGTTGATGGTCAAGGGGGTAGAGTGGAAACAGTGAACCAAGAACCGCAAGCAGCGGGGATTAATGCGCTGGAAGTGCGCAATCTCAATTTCTTTTATGGCGCCTTTCAAGGCCTCAAGAATATCAATTTAGATATTGAGCAAGGCAAGGTAACTGCTTTCATTGGCCCATCTGGCTGCGGTAAATCTACGCTACTCAGAACTTTAAATCGTATGTATGACTTATATCCAGGTCAGCGTGCCGAGGGTCAAATCAGTTTTTATGGCCAAAACATCCTTGAGCCAGGCCAAGACCTTAATTTATTGCGCTCCCGTATTGGTATGGTTTTTCAGAAGCCAACCCCATTTCCAATGTCGATCTATGAAAACATCGCCTTTGGTGTTCGTCTTTATGAAAAGCTTTCTCGCTCTGAAATGGATGAGCGCGTTGAGTGGGCTCTTAATAAGGCAGCACTCTGGAATGAAGCAAAAGATAAACTGAGTCAAAGTGGTCTTTCTTTGTCCGGCGGACAACAACAACGTCTTTGTATTGCCCGTGCTGTTGCAGTTAAACCATCTGTCATCCTTTTGGATGAGCCAACATCAGCACTAGACCCTATTTCTACAGGTAAGATTGAAGAATTGATTCATGAGCTTAAAAATGAGTACACGATTGCGATCGTGACCCATAATATGCAGCAGGCAGCACGCGTTTCTGATTACACTGCCTATATGTATCTTGGCAGCTTAATAGAGTACGGTAAAACTGATGAGATATTCATCAAGCCTAAGCGTAAAGAAACAGAAGATTACATTACCGGCCGCTTCGGTTAATTGGAGATACTAATGCCAGATAAACACCTATCATCACAATTTGATGCCGATTTAAATTCTCTTTCCAGCCGCCTTTTAGAAATGGGTGGATTGGTAGAGGCACAAATTTCTACAGCAATGCGTGCATTTACCCAAATGGATATTGAGACCTGTAATGTGGTCATTGAAAACGAAAAGCTAGTTAATGACTTAGAAATTCAAATTGATTCAGCCTGCACCGAACTCATTGCACGTAGACAGCCTACCGCTCGTGACTTACGTCTTGTCATGGCCGTTTCTAAAGCAATTACCAATCTTGAGCGTGCTGGTGATGAAGCAGAACGAGTTGCTAAACGCACTAAGCGCTTAATCGAATCTGGCGTACCTAACAATATCAATGTTGCAGAAATTCGCTTGTCTGGACAGATGGCCATTTCTTTATTACGTCGTAGTTTAGATGCCTTCGCCCGTTTAGATACGGTAGCGGCGGCAGAGGTGGTTCAAGAGGATCGCCAGATTGATGAGGAATTTAGGGCTTTTGTCCGTAAGTTAATTACCTACATGATGGAAGATGCGCATACGATTACTACCGGCTTAGATATGCTGACGATCGCTAAAGCCATTGAGCGTATTGGTGATCATGCTAAGAATATTGCTGAATTTGTGATCTATATTGCTAAAGGCTCTGATGTGCGTCACATGCCCCATGAAGATTTAGTTCGTGAAGCTAATAAGCAATAAAACGAGATAAGTAATGACTCATCGCATACTCATTGTTGAGGATGAGCCATCAATCGCAGAATTGATTGCGATTAACTTAACGCATGCTGGTTATGAGGTAGAAAGGGCGATGCAAACTGAGGTCGCCTTAAGCCTCATGAAGGATAATTTGCCCAGTTTGTTGATTTTGGACTGGATGCTACCTGGCAAGTCCGGAGTTCAGTTTGCCAAAGAGCTCAGGGCCAATGAGAAAACTCGTGGCCTACCCATTTTGATGCTGACGGCCAAGAGCGAGGAAACCGATAAAGTTTCTGGTCTTGATTCTGGGGCGGATGATTACGTCACTAAGCCTTTCTCCCCGAAAGAATTGGTTGCCAGGGTAAGAGCTCTGCTGCGTCGTCAAACCCCTCTAGAGCATACTGGACCCCTTATAGTGGGCCCTTTGAAAATGGATCCTAACGCTCATCGCGTCTTTGCCGTATTACCAAATCAAGATCCCAAACCGATTTCCTTGGGCCCAACTGAGTATCGGCTCCTGCAGTACTTTATGGCAAACCCAGAGAGGGTCCATTCTCGTGCAAACCTATTAGACAAAGTTTGGGGTAATGAGGTCTATATCGAAGAGCGCACCGTAGACGTCCATATCAAGCGCTTGCGTGCGGCGCTAGTACCTTTTGATTGTGATCGGTATATCGAGACAGTCAGGGGAAGCGGCTACCGCATTACCAAGACGCCTAGCGAAGTCTAGGCTGATTAAACCTAGTATTTTTATAAAAAATCCGCGTTTTTCAAAGATGCTCTAAGATTGCAGCATGATTTCTGTCTTAACGCGTTTAGCCACGATCATTTTCTTAGCCTTTATAGGCGCATATATTGTTTCTGAAAATTGGGGAAATGCATGGGGTATTGCGATGGGCATTGCTGTCTTGGCAGTGCCTTTGCTTTACTCCTATATTAATTTAGCTCGCCTTCGAAAGCATGCACTCGATGATTCGGTGGAAAATATGCCACTACCGAGCGGCTACTGGGAAGAGATTTTTTTCAGATTACAGCGCTTAGTGCGTAATTTGAAACTAAAGATTCGAACAATCGAGCAGCAGCACGATCACTTTATAGAGGCATTTCAGGCATCGCCAAATGGTATTGTGATGCTAGATGACGGCGATCAAATAGAGTGGTGCAACAGTATTGCTGAGCGGTTCTTTGGTCTTAATTTCAAGCGCGATGCCTTGCAGCGAATTAACTTTTTAATTCGTAGGCCTGAATTTGTTCAGTACCTCATCAAACGGGCCTTTGATGAACCCTTGCTATTAGAGCGTATGGGCCCAGATAGCAGTCTTAGCTTGATGCTACAAGCATTTCCATTTGGCCAAGGACGCCATTTATTGTTGATACAAGATATTACTGATTTACAAAAGGCTGATGCGATGCGTCGGGACTTCGTGGCTAATGTCTCGCATGAGATGAGAACCCCAATTACCGTACTCATGGGGTTTCTGGAAACAGTGCAATCCCTAGATTTAGATAAAGCTCAACAAGAGCAATATTTTGAGTTAATGATGTCGCAGGCCAAGAGAATGAAAAGTCTCGTCGAAGACCTATTAACGCTGGCTAATTTGGAAGCAAATACACTGCCCGCTAGCATGGCGCCAATCCAGATTGAAACAGTTATGGCCTTACTCAAGAATGATGCTGAAGCCTTATCTGAAGGTAAACATACGCTCAATTTTGAATGCCTTGCCCCCAATGACTTATTAGGCGATGATCGAGAGGTGCTCTCTGCATTTAGTAATCTCGTATCTAATGCCATTCGCTATACACCGGATGTTGGATCTATCAGAGCGACTTGGAGCGTGAACCCCGATGGTCAAGGAGAGTTTTCTGTCAGTGATACAGGCCCTGGTATTGCCGCAGAGCATCTATCCAGATTAACTGAGCGTTTTTACCGGGTGGATAGAAGCAGGTCTCGGGATACCGGTGGCACAGGATTAGGTTTAGCCATTGTCAAACATATTGCAAACCGCCATCAAGCCCAGTTATTAATTGAAAGTACGCCAGGTAAAGGCAGCACCTTCAAGTTGCGTTTTCCGAAAGAGAGAATTGGACAATAAGGGCTAATCCTTTTTCTTTTTCTTCTTCTTTTTTGATTCTTTGCTCAGTTTATCAATCTTTCCATTTGCATAGAGGCACCATACTTTAATTTCTTCTAATAGCTCGACAAGATCCTCGTATGGCAGACTCTTAAAATCAACTAGTCCGATAGCGCCAGTTTCTTGCAACTGTTTTACAGCATCTTCGTATTGATATTTGCTCATTTTTATGCACCCAGGCTGATAATGAGTTTATGCTATCAAACGATTGTGACAGTATTATTTAGCAACTCCTGGGTGTCACAAATCGGTAATATTTTTAGCTCAGTATTGCCAGGTGACTAAAAATACGACATATCAGTACTCCATCATTACTTGTCCGCATTGCCTTGGGATTGAAAGCATCGAGATTCATGCTGGATCATCTCAGTACCTCTATCGATGCCCGTCATGCCAGTTAATTCTCAAGCCTAAGTCTGGCGATTGCTGTATTTTCTGCAGTTTTGGGAGTATCAGTTGCTCTAGCTCAGAACAAAATCTAGCCGTGTAGGCTTTTTGGATGTGGTGTTAGTTCTTTTTAATGTATATCTCACGCTTTATACCTAAAATAGACACATTCAATTAGCGTATTTTCATTGGTACTTCATTTGACAGCCGACTCCGCACCAAACACCCCCGATCTCGTTGCAGCAGTTGATATTGGATCTAATAGCTTGCGTTTATTAGTAGCGCAAGCCATTAACACTCCCTCAGGCACTCAATTGCGACCAATTGATACCTTGCGCGAGACTGTCCGTCTTGCTGCTGGTTTAAACGAGAAGAAATTCTTGGGTAGTGATGCCTATGAACGGGGTTTGATAGCGATACGTCGCTTTGGTGAGCGTATTCGTGGATTTGATCCTGCCAATGTTCGAGCTGTTGCCACCAATACCCTTCGTGTAGCAAAAAATGCTTCGCAGTTTGTAGCAGATGCTGAAAAAGCACTTGGCTTTCCAATAGAGGTGATTGCTGGAGTTGAAGAGGCGCGCTTAATTTATATTGGCGCTGCACACGAAGTTCAGGCAGTTCAAGGCAATCGATTGGTTATTGATATTGGTGGCGGTTCAACGGAATTTATTATCGGTAAGGGTTATGAGCCGAAGTTAATGGAAAGTCTTTATATTGGTTGCGTTTCGCATAGTATCAATTTTTTCCCTAACGGTAATATTGATGCACACTCTTTTAAGGAGGCAGAGTTAGCAGCGAGGCGAGAAATTCAGGTCATATCGGGGGCTTATCTCAAGAGCGGATGGAGCCAGGTTATTGGCTCATCAGGTACTGCTAGAGCCTTGGCCGAGTTAATTGCCAATAACGATCTCAATGGGCAAGGTGATTCTTTGACTATGGGTCGGGTGAATGGTGCGGGCGGCCTAATAACGCGAGAAGGCTTAAAGGCGCTAAAAAAACATTTGTTGAAGTACGAGCATGTGAATCAAGTGGAGTTGATTGGTCTAAAAGATGACCGTAGGGCAGTATGGCCAGGCGGCCTGGCAATTATGATGGCAGCTTTTGATGGGCTAGGAATCGAGAGTATGGAGGTGACTGACGCAGCGCTTCGGATTGGTGTTTTATATGATCTATTAGGCCGATCTCAGCATCAAGATATGCGCTATGTCACCGTCGAACAGTTTATGCAGCGTTATGCTGTTGATCGAGAGCAGGCAGTACGCGTTGGAAATTTGGCTGTTGAGTTTTTGACTCAACTACCTAAGCCGAATGCTGAAAAGAGATCTGACAATATTGCACTTTTGCAATGGGCAGCCAGCCTTCATGAGATTGGCTTATCGATTTCTCATAATGGATATCACAAGCATTCAGCCTATATTGCAGGCAATGCAGATATGCCAGGATTTTCAAAGAACGACCAAGCACGATTAGCTGCCTTGTTACTTGGGCATACCGGAAAACTAGGAAAGTTGGCTCACAATCCTGCTTTTAATGATTGGCGCATGTTATTTTGTTTGCGCTTAGCTCAGGCCCTGTGTCGAGGTAGAAGTGATGTAGATCTACCAAAAGTTAAAGTATCCGAGCACGAAGGCACTTTTCTCGTTAGCCTCTCTAAAGAGTGGACTGATGGCCATCCATTAACAGAATTTAGTCTGCAGAAAGAAGCGGCCGAATGGGAGCGGGTTGGCCGCTCATATCAACTGAGCTTAAAGTAGCCTATAGCCCCAAGAAATGCTTTGCATATCGTGGATTAATTTCTGATAAGCGCAACATCGTTAGCAAGTCTGCAGTATTAAAATCAGGATCCCAGGCAGGTGCGCTGCAAATCTTAGCTCCTAACTTGAGATAGCCTTTAATCAATGGCGGCGCATCTACTTCTAGCCCGCCATTAAGCTTATCCAATGGTAACGCTAGCCTAGGGAAGGCATGGAACTCAACGGGAGCCATTTGATCATTGCTCAGGGAGTTATAAAGACTAGCGGCAAAGTGACCACCATCAGCCATCGGTATGCTGGCGCAACCGAGCATGATTTCGTAACCATGCTTTTGCATATATTGAGCTAAACCGCTCCATAAGGCCATGATGACAGCGCCGGAACGGTAGTCATGGTGTACGCAAGATCTGCCTAATTCAACCAGCTTAGGTCGTAGGTGATCTAAGCGTGATAAATCAAACTCGGCATCAGAATATAAACGTCCAATTTCTAGGGCCTTGTGGGGCGGCAGTACGCGATAGGTTCCAACCACCTTCAGAGTATCTTGATCGCGGATTAATAAATGATCGCAATATGCATCGAATTCATCTACATCTAGACCTTCTGCATTTTGCGAAAGGTTTGCCCCCATTTCTTCAGCAAACACCTTGTAACGCAATCGTTGTGCTTCCTTTATTTCACTAGATGAGCTGGCCCACTCGATCTTAAAGGCTGCTTTTTTAGACTTAGCAATCGGACTTACTGCAGGTACCATCTCAGCGGAAGCCAATTGTGCACGGGCTTTAGTAGCAAACTTTTTACCAAAGAGTTTTTTAGCAAGCTTCTTAGATAATTTCTTAATGGGATTAGATTTCGGAGTAGAAATCTGTTTTTCTTTCTTAAAAGAAAAAATTTCAAAGGCGGCAATGGGGTTTGGAATATCTGACATAGGGAGCCTTAGTGAGTTACCTTAATAAATATATGAGTGATCGTAGAAGGGGTTTATTACAATTTGAAGACAAGTGGTATGCATACTGCAGACCACATCAGAAGGGCTATTAACAGGGCCAACATCACTGCTGCCGAACCAAAATCCTTGGCTCTTTTGGATAAATCGTGGTGCTCAAAGGAGATGCGATCAATAGCAGCCTCAACGCTAGAATTGAGTAATTCCACTACTAAGACCATGATCAGCGATGACACTAAGAGCGCCTTTTCTAAATATCCGATTGGCAGAAAGAAAGTGAGGGGTGTTAGCAAGACAAATAGACATAACTCTTGTCTAAAAGCACTTTCTTCTAAAAAAGCATAGACCAGCCCACACCAAGAGTTTTTGGCAGCATGCCAAGCTCTTGTTAATCCTCGATTACCTTTATGAGGATTTTGGTCTATGTGATATTTAGTATTCAACAAAGCCATCCCTAAGCCAGAGCGGTTATATGGACCTCAGGCGAGGGAACTGGCTTGAGATGGTATAAAAATTGCTCAGATGCAGCACGCCATGAGAATTTCTCAGCATGTGCACGCGCTACTTCGCGTGGAATCTTTAGTGCGGCAATGCAGGCTTCTCGCAAATCTTCATTCATGGCACCTGCAGGCGAGTTTCCAAGTACATCAATAGGACCTGTGACAGGATATGCAGCCACCGGTGTGCCACAAGCCATCGCTTCAAGCAGAACTAGGCCAAAAGTATCAGTCTTGCTTGGGAAAACGAATACATCGGCCGCAGCATAGACCTTGGCTAGCTCATGCTGTTGTAATACCCCAAGATAGTTGATATTAGGGTATTTTTCTTTGATGCCTGCCATGGCGGGGCCGTCACCTACTACCCATTTGGAACCAGGTAGATCTATTTCTAAAAAGGCATTGATATTCTTTTCAATCGCGACACGGCCAACATACAAGAAGATAGGGTGAGCGGTATTGAGCGCTTTAGAGTCCTGCATCTTAAAAATATCCAGGTCTACGCCTCTTGACCACAGAACGACATTATTTAGGCCATACTTTTCTAAATCATTCTTCACGACAATCGTTGGTGCCATGACTGCCATGGACGGACCATGAAACCAGCGAATGAATCCGTAGGTAATTGCAAGCGGGATACCAGTACGGGCTTTGACGTACTCCGGGAAGCGAGTGTGATAAGCGGTAGAGAAAGGAAGATGGTTTTTTACTGCATAAGAACGTGCTGATAGACCTAAAGGTCCTTCAGTGGCAATATGCATTGCATCGGGAGCAAAAGCTTTAATACGGCGAGCAACCTCTTTGCCTGGGAATAGCGAGAGCGCGATATCTGGGTAGGTAGGACAGGGAATAGATTTGAAGCCATTTGGCGTAATCATTTCAACTTCATGACCCATTGCCGTTAATTCAGCGCGAGTTTGCTTTAGGGTGCGTACAACGCCATTGACTTGTGGGTCCCATGCATCGGTAATGATCATAATTTTCATAGTGCAGCCTCTTTGATAAGTAATTCAATGGCAGGTTGGAAAGAAAGTTCCGGGGTTTCTACAGGATCGCCCTGGATATGGGTCCAATAAATAATCTTGAGTTCGCCGGTTTGAGTTTCAACCAGTGCGCTAAGGCTTTCTACCCAATCACCATCATTGCAATAGAGAAGGCCATCGATTTCACGGATCTCGGCTTTATGAATATGGCCGCATACCACGCCATCACAGCCACGTAGGCGCGCTTCTCTAGCCATAATGTGCTCAAAGTCAGCGATATAACTCACGGCATTTTTGACTTGGTGCTTCAGATACTGAGAGAGTGACCAATATTGCATGCCCATCTTGACTCGCAACATATTGAAGTAGCGGTTGATATACAGAATGAAGGAGTAGAGGGTATCGCCGACATAGGCAAGCCATTTAGCGTATTGCATGACTCCATCAAACTGATCGCCGTGGGTTACCCAGAGCCTCCTACCATCAGCAGTCGTATGAATGACCTCTTCAACAACCTTAATATCCCCAAACGACATTCCAAAAAACTGCCTAGCACTCTCATCATGATTGCCTGGCACATAGATTACTTCTGAACCCTTGCGGGCTTTGCGCAATAGCTTTTGAACTACGTCGTTATGAGCTTGAGGCCAGTAGAATGATTTTTTGAGTCTCCAGCCATCAATGATGTCGCCTACCAAATAAAACTTATCGGCCTCATTGTGTTTTAAGAAATCAAGCAGGTAGTTTGCCTGACACCCCGATGTTCCCAGGTGTACGTCCGAAATCCAGATGGCTTTGTAATGCATCATGAGTTCGTATTAAGCCAAGCTTGTATGAAAGTCTCATGACACTTTCAAGTCAGTTTTATGACGATGACATCTTTCTGACAACATGTTATATATTTCTTTTATATGACATCGGATCATTTCACTGCACAGAAAAAGACTCCTTTCTGGACTCGTATTGTCCTGTGGTGTTTGATTTGGCTTCATGTCTTGCGTGGGGTTTTCACTCTGTTGTGTCTATTCCCATGGATTGGCTTAGAGCAAAAACGTGAGCATATACAGCGATGGTCATTACGCCTTCTCAAGATTTTTGGCCTTAAATTAAGCGTGATTAATGCCCAGATTCTTCCCAAGGAGCCGTATCTTTTGGCCTCGAATCATATTTCATGGATAGATATTCACGCTATCAATGCATTTATGCCGATTCGATTCGTGGCTAAGTCTGAAGTAGCAAGTTGGCCAATCTTTGGATGGATGGCCAAGCAACTTGGTACCGTCTTTATCCGGCGAGATAGCTCGCGACATGCCAGACAAGTGGTTGGAAAAATTGCTCTGGTGCTGGCAAATGAATCGGTCTGCATCTTTCCAGAAGGTACATCCACTATAGGTAAAGAGGTATTACCATTTAAGCCCAACCTATTTGAGTCTGCAATCGATGCTAATGTGAAAGTCTATTCATTGGCAATACGTTATAGATCTCAAGTAACAGGACTTTTGAGTGACGCTACAACTTTCATTGGCGATATGGGGCTCTTAGAATCCATGTCTAAAATCTTAAAAGATCGTAAGCTGATCGTAGAGCTCATTTTTTTACCCCCATCATCTAATCAGGCAACGCTGCTAGATCGAAAATTACTCGCTTTACATAGTCATGGACTAATAGCCGACAAATTAAAGGGCCTTTAATCCTAGCGTAATAAAAGTGTCATTTTCACCCTGTATAAGTATTAACTAGGAGCTGATAAATGACATCAAAGCATCAAGAGATGGCCGAGTGGTACAGACGTGCTCAAGAAGAAATTCTCGATAGCATGGATGAAGAGCTTGAGATGGAGCTCGATGATGACCGCCTTTCTCCTGATGGCGAGGTAGGCTCTTCTGTACCGCGCAATACCTACTTTAAAGAATTATTTAGACTACAGGGAGAGCTAGTAAAGCTTCAAGATTGGGTTGTCGCCAATAAAATGAAAGTAGCCATCTTATTTGAAGGCCGCGATTCGGCAGGTAAAGGTGGTGCCATCAAGCGCATTGCCCAACGTTTAAATCCACGAGTTTGTAAAGTAGTTGCATTGCCAGCACCCAATGAGCGCGAAAGAACGCAGTGGTATTTCCAGCGTTATATTTCACAGCTGCCTGCTGGTGGCGAGATCGCTTTATTTGATCGTAGTTGGTATAACCGTGCCGGTGTTGAAAAGGTGATGGGATTTTGTACCAAGAAAGAGTACGAAGAGTTTCTCAGAACTGTTCCTGATTTGGAGCGTATGATGATTAGCTCTGGAATCATTTTAATTAAGTATTGGTTCTCCATTTCAGACGAGGAGCAGAACAACCGCTTCATGATGCGTATCCACGATCCATTAAAGCAGTGGAAGCTCAGTCCAATGGACTTAGAGGCTCGACGCTTGTGGGAGGCATATACCAAAGCCAAAGAGACGATGCTAGAGCGCACTCATATTCCAGAGGCTCCCTGGTGGGTTGTGGCAGCAAATGATAAGAAAAGAGCTCGCTTAAATTGCATCAGTCACTTATTGGCCCAAATTCCTTACAAAGAAATAGATCATCCGGTAATTAAATTACCTGCTCGAGTCCATAATCCGGATTACTTGCGTGGGCCTGTACCGCCAGAGATGTACGTTCCAGATCTCTATTAAAACGTGCCCCGCAGTCCTATCATGAAACTTCTTCCAGGTTGCGGTGCATACAGTCTGACTGCCATTGGAGTAGTGGCATAACGAATCTGCTCATTGAGTAAGTTCTTCATATTCAGATACACAGTCCAATTGACTTGCTGGATTTTCTCTGTATAGGAGATTCCAGCATTGAGTAAGTTGTAACTAGGAGCAGGACCTTGTTCCCAGCTTGCTAGTCGGTTTTGTTGATAGCTGTAGATATAGGTAGCGCTAGTTAACCAACCATTGCGTTGATGGGCTATCTCAGCACCAAGCCTGGGTGCTGGTTGCAATGGCAGATTCCCGCCCGCATCAAAGCTTCCTTGCGAGGCATCGCCAAAAACCCTTCCCCCCAGTCCTTGCTCACGCCAGTTATAAGTAATTTCACCTTCAATACCCTTGATCGTTGCAGCAGCTTGCTGTGCAGTTACTACACTAAAACCATCGCCTTCTTGGCCAGGGTTACTAATGGAATTGCCTGTATAAAAGCCATAAATATAGTTATTGAATCGGTTTGCATAAATACTTGCTTTGCCACGCAGCAAACCAATATTTCTTTGTAAATTGAGCTCTAGATTGTGCGAGGTTTCCTTTGTTAGGTTTGGGTTACCAATATCAAAAGTGGCAGTCGATTCATGAGCACCATAAGAGTACAGTTCCTGCGCACTAGGAGCGCGTTGCGAAACAGTGTAAGCGACACCAATACCATGACCTTGTATAAAACTCCATAAGCCACCTGCAGAGTAGGACATCAAATTAAAATTCCGATTTTGCAAAGTAATTGTTGGCGTTGTGTTGGTGCAGGGCGCCAAGCATGTTGCTTGTGCTTCTAATTCAGTCCCTAAATTAGGCTTTTGTGCCACGTTGTTGTAACGCAACCCCAAATTCCCTTGAAGTGAATTCCACCTTCCTTCCTCAATCCAAAATAAGGCGGTTGAATTGGTCTTGGTTGGCGGAACAATGGCATAACTTCCAGAGCCTACTTCTGTTGCATTTAAAGAGGCAGCGGAAACTTGAGCACCAAAGGTGCCCTTCCATCCCAGTAGGGGGTTATGGGCTAATTCAAAGCGAGCCTCATTAGCAATATTTTTCCAAAGTGCAGCTGCTTCACCTACATTGTTAAATTCAGTATGGTTGTAATTACTATTAGCAGCGCTAAATTTGAATGATGAGAAGCCGGCAAAAGGATCACGGGTTTGATGCTGAAAGTCATAGCGATTCTGTGACTGATTAATCGATCCGCCTTCAGGCGTCGGAATACCGTAGTTGTTATTTAAACGCTCAACAGATACACCGGTGTAACCATTTTGTCCTATGTAAGAAACGCCCACCCCCAAATTGTTTTGATTGCTAAAGCTATTGGGAAGTTTTCCTGTGTAGTTATTGCCGCCATTACCCTCAGGTGGAACAGTCCAACCACCAATGGGCTCGCCTTGTGATTGTGTTGAGCTGCCAGGGATGCGGTAATTATTGGCGTTATTGATTGCTGTATCAATATGAACAGCTACTGAGCCAAAGCCTCCATCTACTTCAAGCGATCCAGCGCGGCCATTATTCACAGTTTCATAACTGGTATTGATTGCACCTGTTGGCCTATCAGGAAGATTGGTCAAAATACGATCATTCACTACATTGACAAGGCCGCCGCTAGAGCCTGATCCATAGAGCAGGGCAGCTGCACCACGCAGTATTTCCACTTGGTGTGCATTTTGCATATTGTTACCAACAGCATGATCTTGGGAGATATTGGAAACATCACCAACAGAAAGACCATTTTGCAAAATTTGGACACGCGATCCCTCAAGACCACGTATTACTGGTCGAGAAGAGCCGGCGCCATAGCCTGTAGCAGATACGCCTAATTCATTGGCTAGAGTTGCACCCAATGTAGACCCAAGTTTATTTAACAGCTCATCACCTTGTAAGACCTTGGTTGGTGTCAAGATACTTTGAGCAGCCTCTTGTGAGCCAGTAGCAGTAATTTCTAGGCTGGGTGTTTGTGCACTAGCTGTACCAAACAACAATCCAGAAAATGGAATACACAACAGTGATTTATAAAACAACAGATTACGTTTGCAATACATTGATGATCTCTCATTCCGATCAGCATCTATAGTAGATGCTGCTTTAATCTAAAGCCCAGGAAGTGCCTGGACCATTAAAGTGATTACAGAATGAAAGTAGGGGGAGCTCGCGACTGGTATGAAGCGGTAACAGATTCAAGCAGAACCAGTTCTACCGAAGATATCAGAGTAGAAAAAGAAGTGGGAAGATGAACAACATCAGAAACTCCAACTGGAACAAATCCAGCAAGGGTCAGAGCGTCATATAAATGACAGGCATCAGAGCTATGGGTAATGCCCGAACCGGAATCGGCGTCGGAACATTGATCAATACTTTGAGCAGATAGACCGGCATGCGAAATACTATGAGCAAAGCCAAGCCAGTGGGTTCCTAGAAGGCAAAAGACGAGTAACGCTGCTGAAAAAGCAGCTAATACGCGTTTCGGATATTTGCTAGGAAAATAGGCAACCATGCCCCGAATCTTACAGGATTTGCCCCAAATAGCCCTCTAGGTGTAGAATACGGGTTCCGTCGGAGTGTAGCGCAGCCTGGTAGCGCACCTGCTTTGGGAGCAGGGGGTCCAAGGTTCGAATCCTTGTACTCCGACCACTTTCCTCAAATGTTCTAATTACACCCAGCATATAACTGCCCATAGCTCAGCTGGATAGAGCAACGCCCTTCTAAGGCGTAGGTCGCACGTTCGAATCGTGCTGGGCAGGCCAAATTAGCTAATTTCTCCAAATGGAATTGGATTTCGATTTGACCTAATGGCTTCTTCTAGTAAGTCCAATCGGTCCTGCCCCCAAAATGGCTCATCTCTATAAAAGAAGAAGGGCGTACCAAATACCTGTCTTTCAACTGCCTCTGCCGTCAGTCGGTTCACCTCAGCATCAATCGCTGGGCTAGCACTGTCTTTAAGGAGCTGCCCCCCATCTAAACCTGATTTATTTGCAACTTCTACCATTACCTTGGAATCTTTGATATCTAAATCATCAACCCAAAGAATTTTTAGGGCATTACGAATAAATTCTTGTACATCTAAATTTTTAGCCATAGCAGCAATTAACATGCGGTGACCAATCACTGGGTCAGATGGATGGTGTTTTGGCTTAAGTACCAATGGTATCTTGCGAGTAAGGGCCCAGCGCTGCATTTCAACGAATCGATAGGCCTGTCTTTGAGGTGGTCGCTTTGAGACAGGCAATCCTCCACTGACAGAAAATATGGCATGTAGATCAATAGGTTTATATGTAACCTCTAAATCATATTTTTTTACTAAAGTTTCAAATGCTTCATACCCAATATAGGTATAAAGCGAAATGAAGCTAAAGTAGAAATCTATTTTTCTTTTGGTCATGTCCGTCCTTCACTTAGTCGACTTTTGCCCCAGAATCCCTCACTAATTTTGCCCATTTAGGTGCTTGAATGGTTAATTGCTTTGCTAGGTATTCAGGGGAGCTCGCAACAATTTCAAATCCTTGGGAAACTAATTGTTCTTTGACCTCTGGCTGTTTCAAAGTTTGAACAATCTCTTTATTGAGTTTGTTAATAATAGCTTGTGGTGTACCTGCTGGGGCTAAAACTCCTTGCCAAGAGTTCAGGTCATAACCTGGTATACCTGCCTCAGCAATAGTAGGGATGTTAGGTGCGCCAGTAGATCTTTTGGCGGGGCTAACTCCAAGGGCAGTCAGTTTGCCGGATCGAACATACTGCAGGGCTGCTGGTAGCGTCACGAACATGGCATCAACGTGTCCAGCTAGCAAGTCTGCAACACCAGGAGCGCCACCTTTGTAGGGCACGTTGGTAAATTTAATATCAGCCATACTTTCTAATAATGCTCCAGCAAGATGGCCTGGACTGCCGCTGCCAGCATTGGCTAAGGTAATTTTTCCTGGGTTCAGTCTTGCTACTTCGATGAGTGATCGCAGATTTTTAACGGGAAGCTTTGGCCCCACCAGTAAAACTTGGGGTGCTGTGATTGCCATTGTGATGGGCGCAAACTGATCGAGTTTATATGGGGGGTTGCTATATAAAGCAGGGTTGATGAGTAGGCTATCCCAACCTAAAAGCAGTGTGTAACCATCAGGCGCTGCCTTAGCAACGTAGCCGAAGGCAATATTACTTCCACCACCGGCCATATTTTCAACCACAACCGCTTGACCTATTTTTTCAGAGACACCTTTTCCGATAGTGCGGGCTAAGGTATCTAGGCTTGCCCCAGCTGGTACTGGAACTATGATTTTGATTGACTTGCTAGGCCATGAATCCTGTGCAAAAAGGGGGCTGGATATAGCTAGAAGACTTAATACAAAGGCTATGTTTTTGAGGGTTTTATTGTGTGAGGTTTTCATTTGAATGCCAATAGCTAAATATGAAACATTAAACGGCACGAGAAATATATCAAACGATTAAATAATTATCCCGTTAGAGCTTTTTGTATATATAGCAGGTATGGGTACATTTAAGGCGCAATTCTTTGATTTGTGCTCCTAAATCCCAGTTTTTGGGCACACGTTCGAATCGTGCTGGGCAGGCCAATTTTGGAAGGTACTACTTATTCTTTGGCTTTAATAGATTTACTAGCCTTAGTTCGTTTCGTTTTGGTTTTGGGTGTTTGAATAGGCACTGGACCTAATTTTTTAGAGGATGACACAATCGAAATACTTTTTTTCGAACCGTTCCAACTCGGCTCGGGAATGCTCAGGGCAACCTCTTTAAGCTTTTCACCCCAGATATCTCGCATCATTTCAAAGTAGGGGTTATCTTCATCGATGGTGATCAGCTTTTCTAATACAAAAGAGTTATTTTCATAAACTAAAAGATCAAGGGGTAGACCAACCGAAATATTACTTTTGATGGTTGAGTCCATAGAAATCAAGACACATTTAGTGGCTAAGTTCAAAGGCGTGTTAAAGCGAATAACTCGGTCTAGAATTGGTTTGCCATATTTAGATTCCCCAATTTGGAAGTAGGGGGTCTCGGGAGTGGTCTCAATAAAGTTACCAGCTGCATAGATATTAAATAAGCGCGGTTTCTCCCCTTTAACCTGACCTCCAAAGATTAGGTTGCAGTTAAATTCAATACCTGATTTTTGTAAGGATTGGTAATCACGCTCCCTTACTTTCTTGATTGCAGCTCCGACAACCGTGGCAGCCTCATGACTATTTTTAGCTGTCCAAAGATTAATGCCACCAAAGGTCTCCCCTTGGAGCAAAATTTCTTTAACAGCTTGGGTAATAGCCAAGTTACCAGAACTCATGAGGGCAAAGAAGCGCTCCTTATCCTTTTGGAATATGGTCATTTTCCGAAAGGTGCCAATCTGGTCAACCCCTGCGTTTGTTCGTGTATCTGCTAGCAACACGAGGCCTTGATCAAGGCATAAGCCAATGCAATAAGTCATAGTTAGAGTACTTTAGTTTGATGAATTGAAATGCGGGCGCTCAGTTCTTCTTGGCCACCGCCAGAACGAATTCCTTTAATGGGCGCAGCTGAATAATAATCCCTTCCGATGGCAAGACGAATGTGACGATTATCCGTGATGCAGGCATGGGTGACATCAATACTGAGCCACTTGGCTTTATCAATATCAGTGCAGATATCCACCCAGGCGTGGCTAGCGAGGTTGGGAGAGTCTTCAGCAAAAAAATAACCACTGACATAGCGTGCTGGGATATTTGCAGCTCGGCAAAGACTGAGCATGATGTGGCTATGGTCTTGGCAAACACCGGTTTTCATAGCGAAGGATTGCATTGCGGTCGTTGCAAAATTCGTAATCCCAGATTGATAGGGGATGATATTCTGAATTGCGCTAGCCAACTCTAAAACAGAATCCAAGTCTGCCTTTTTAGGCAACGTTTTGTCAAAATAGTTCATCATTTCTGGTGAGGGAAGGGTAAGTCTCGTTTGCTGGAGTAAGTAATAGGGTGAGACAGAGGATTCGACGTCGGTGTATTCATATTCGCCAGAACTAATGACTTCCCCTTTTGCTGAAATACTCATGAATTTATAGGGCGCATCTTGGACAAATGTTTGATATTCATTGCCAAAAGTATCCTGGTTCAATTTTGCCTTAATCGGCGTAAAAATCTTCCAGTTTTTAATTGACTGCCCTTTGGAATTTAGTGGTTTGAGTCGAAGCTCTTGAATGGAGTAGCGCACAGCAGTCTCATAGTGATACTCGGTATGATGCTCGATCTGAAGATGTATGGCTGTCATATTAGGCAACGGCCAGAGGGATGAGGTACGCATTACTTAGTTCATCACCAATGTGATTAATGCGCTCTAAGAACTGTTTTATAAACTCCTCTAGCCCCAGAGAAAATACTTCATCAATATCAGAGTAATCTAAGTCAGCCTGTAATTTGCCGATTAAGCGTTCTATTTCTTTTGAATTCTGATTGCGGATTTCACCTAAGAGGGTAATTAAATCGTTTACGCAGTAAGTTAAAGAGCGTGGCATCTGTCGATTAAAGATTAAAAGCTCAGCAGCTTGTTGTGGAGTAATTTGATCTGAATAGATTTGTCGATAGATCTCAAACGCAGAGACCGAACGCAGCAATGCAGCCCAGTGATAAAAGTCAAAAAAGGCTGAGTCAGATTCTTCGCCCATATTATTTTTGGGATTAAGTTGCATCAGACTATCTGGGTCTTGATATTTTGTTTCTAAGATACGTGCCGTATTATCAGCACGCTCTAGTAAGGTGCCAATGCGCATAAAGTAATACGCTTCGTTCTTGAGCATCGTGCCATGCATGACCCCCCGAAACAAGTGGGAGCGGTATTTGACCCAGTCCAATAGACTGCTGGGGTCAGCATAATCTTGTTTTGCCAAAAGCTGTTGAAACTCAAGCCATGTAGTATTCTGAGTTTCCCAAAGTTCAGAGGTAATTCTGCCACGAATGGCCCTGGCATTTTCTCTAGCAGCACGCAAGCACGATACGATACTGGATGGATTATTTGCATCTTCAATCATGAACCTTAATATATTTTCACGATTCATCGCAGACGAGCGTTCTAAGAACATAGACTCTAACTTTGAGATAGTTAGTAACTTGCGCCAGCTTTGATCACGGTATTCAGCGGGTTGTGGCAAAAGGGATGTTTGATAATTCACATCTAGCATCCGCGCAGTATTTTCTGCACGCTCTGTATAGCGCGTCATCCAATAAAGACAATCTGCAGTTCGACTTAGCATAGCGTTCTTAGTTTTAATCCTCTAGCACCCAAGTGTCCTTGGTGCCGCCACCTTGGGAAGAGTTCACCACCAAAGAGCCTTCTTTGAGAGCTACGCGCGTAAGCCCGCCCGGCACCATTTTGATAGTCTTGCCTGATAGTACAAATGGACGTAAATCAATATGACGGGGCGCTATTCCAGACTCCACAAAAGTAGGGCAGGTCGATAATGAAAGAGTCGGTTGGGCAATATACTGTTCGGGGTGCTTGATGAGATTTTCCTTAAAACGTGCAATCTCATCTTTGGTGGATGCTGGGCCAACGAGCATGCCATAGCCTCCGGCACCATGGGTTTCCTTCACAACGAGCTGCTCGATATTGGCTAGGGTGTAGGCAAGGTCTTCGGCTTTGCGACATTGATATGTTGGTACATTGTTTAGGATGGGCTTTTCACCTAAATAAAATTCAATCATGTCTGGCACGTAAGGGTATATCGACTTATCGTCGGCAATTCCGGTACCAATAGCGTTAGCCAAGGTAATATTTCCAGCACGGTAAGCGTTCAATAGACCAGCAACGCCTAGTGCTGAATCTGATCGAAACGCCAAAGGGTCAAGGAAATCATCATCAATCCGACGATAGATAACATCCACACGCTCTGGGCCTCGTGTGGTACGCATAAAAACCTCTTCATCTTTCACAAAGAGATCCTTGCCTTCGACTAATTCCACCCCCATTTGTTGAGCTAAGTAGGTATGTTCAAAGTAGGCAGAGTTAAACATGCCTGGGGTCAGCACTACCACATTTGGTTTTTTAATACCCTCGGGTTTGACGGACTTGAGGCATTCCAGCAGAAGATCGGGATAGTGCTCTACAGGAGCGACGCGATAGCGCTGAAACAAATCTGGAAATAGCCGCATCATCATTTTGCGGTCTTCAACCATATAAGAAACGCCAGAGGGCACCCGCAGGTTATCTTCTAAGACATAAAATTCACCTTCACCGGCTCGCACAATATCAATTCCTGCAATTTGGGCATAAATATTACGCGGCACTTCGACATGGCGCATCTCCGGTCGATATTGCGCATTATTAAAAACCTGTTCAGCCGGTATGATTCCTGCTTTAATGATTGCTTCATCATGGTAGACATCATGAATAAAGTGATTAAGAGCGGTAACGCGTTGCCGCAATCCAGTCTCAAGATCTACCCATTCTTTAGCAGTAAAGATACGCGGAACTTGATCAAAGGGAATGGTACGCTCTGCACCCAGGTCATCACCATACACCGCAAAGGTAATGCCAACACGACGAAAAATTAGATCGGCCTCTGCCCGTTTTAGACTCATGAGTGCTTGGCTTTGATTGCCAAGCCAGGTATGAAAGGTTTCATAGTGCGGACGTGGAGCACCATGCTCATCAAACATCTCGTTATACGGACTTTTCATTCTCTCAGAGTATTACTATTGAGATCAAATATCGGCCGTGTCTGATAAATGGTGGTGCAAGTATGCACATTATTAGTGCATATGTGCAAGATAGATACGTCTTAATGTGGAATGGCTATGACTGAATCGTTAAACAACAGTCTTGAATCATCATCGTCCCTTAAAAGGACGCTCCCAATTTTGTCGGTTTACCCGACAAATTAGATGTCTGACCATTCGATCACTTGCAGATGCCATCCCAGATCCATGGCATTCCACCCAACCCCACCATCCTCGGTGCAGATGCCACACCAAAAGCCAACGCCTTAATGCCATTGTTTTTAGTGTTGTTTTGCCTCATTTTTAAAGCTTCTAAGGCGTAGGTCGCACGTTCGAATCGTGCTGGGCAGGCCACAAATCCCTAAAAAACTCTGATTTCTGCCGTTCAATTACGGCCGATTAATCTGACGATGGTTGAGATCATCTTGCTATAGTGCTATCTAATACCCTGAAATTAAGCGCTGGAGCATTTTTGAAAAATACTGAGCTACCACTAATAGATGATATTCGCCTGTTAGGAAAAATTTTGGGTGATATCGTTCGCGAGCAAGAGGGTGAGCCTGTCTATGCTTTGGTAGAGCAGATCCGAAAATTATCGGTGGCTTTTCATCGAGATGCAAACCAAAAGGCTAATTTAGAGCTAGGCAAACTTCTTAAAGGTCTTACTAGTGATAGCGCTGTAAAAGTACTGCGCGCATTTACATACTTTAGTCATTTGGCTAATTTAGCTGAAGATAGACATCACATTCGTCGTCGCATAGCGCATGAGCGCATTGGCAGTCATCAAGACGGCAGTATTCCGATGGCTATGAAAAAGCTTCATGCTGCAGGTGTGACAAACAAGATGATCTCTAAGACATTAGAAGGTAGCTTAATTTCTCCAGTACTCACAGCACACCCAACCGAGGTACAGCGAACGAGCATTTTGGAGGCTGAACGTGATATTGCTAATCTATTAACTGTACGCGATCAGATTAAAGAATCCTCCAAAGCCAATAATCCACAAAAGGACGCCTTGCTCAATAAAGAGCTTAAGGTAAATGAAGAGCAGATTCGTGCACGAGTACTGCAGTTATGGCATACCCGTTTATTGCGTTTTACAAAGCTCACGGTTGCTGACGAGATTGAGAATGCTCTCACCTATTACGAGACCACTTTTTTAAGAGAGATTCCCAAGATCTACGCTCAATTGGAAGACTCGCTTTCTGGGAATGCTGTAGCTAGTTTTCTGAAGATGGGTCAATGGATTGGTGGCGATCGCGATGGGAACCCCAATGTCAGCGCTAAGACACTAGAGTACGCTGTTTCAAGGCAGGCAGAAATGGTCTTGCGTCATTACTTAACAGAAGTGCATTACTTGGGTAGAGAGCTATCTGTATCTGCATTGCTTCTGAAATTTCCTAAAAAGATGCAAGAGCTTGCGGCAAGTTCGCCAGATACAAATGAGCATCGTCAGGATGAGCCCTATCGCAGGGCACTCACAGGTATGTATTCAAGACTTGCAGCTACTTTAAAGCAGTTAACTGGGACAGATGCTGCTCGCCATGCCGTCCCGCCTCAAAACCCTTATATCAGTGCACAAGAATTTTTATCTGATCTCAAGATAGTCGAGGCTTCACTCATTTCTCAGGGTGCAAAAGCCTTAGTAGATCGCCGCTTACGTGGCTTAATCAGAGCGGTTGAGGTCTTCGGCTTCCATTTGGCTACTGTGGATTTGCGTCAAAGTTCAGATATGCATGAAGCTGTTTTATCTGAGTTGCTCAGTGTGGCGTCAATTGAAAAGGAATACACCAGTCTCTCCGAAGAGCAAAAACGCGAGCTGTTGCTATCCCTCTTAAAAGATCCAAGACCACTGCGGGTGGTTGGCCATCAATATTCTGAGTTTGCTATTTCTGAAATCGCTATTTTTGAAATGGCTAAGAGGATATGCAAGCTTTTTGGTAATGACGCTATTCGCCATTACATCATTAGCCATACCGAGACTGTCAGCGATCTACTAGAAGTTTTATTGCTGCAAAAAGAAGTGGGCTTAATGCATGGAACTTTAGGTAAGAAGTCCTCAGCTGACCTCATTGTTGTACCTCTATTCGAGACAATTGAAGATTTGCGCAATGCAGCACCAATCATGCAAGATTTTTATGCCTTGCCTGGCATCTTAGATTTAGTAAAACGTTCTGGCGCTGAGCAAGACATTATGTTGGGTTACTCTGACTCCAATAAAGATGGTGGAATCGTCACTAGTAATTGGGAGCTATATTGCGCAGAACTTGCTTTGGTTCAGGTATTTGAGCCTCTTGAACAAAAGCATGTGGTGAAACTGCGCTTATTTCACGGTAGGGGAGGCACAGTCGGTCGTGGGGGTGGCCCAAGTTATGAGGCAATCCTCGCTCAACCTCCAGGCACAGTTCGCGGCCAAATTCGTTTAACCGAGCAGGGTGAAGTGATTGGATCAAAGTATGCCAACCCTGAAATTGGTAGACGTAATTTAGAAACCCTAGTAGCCGCGACATTAGAAGCTACATTATTAAAGCCAACTAAACAAGCCAGCAAAGCTTTTTTAGATGCTGCTGCACATATCTCACAAGCCAGCATGGATGCGTATCGACGTCTTGTTTATGAAACTCCGGGATTTGCAGAATATTTCTTTGATGCAACGCCAATTCGAGAGATAGCAAAGCTCAATATTGGTTCTAGGCCGGCTAGTCGAAAGGCTAGTCAGAAAATCGAAGACTTAAGGGCGATTCCATGGGGATTTAGTTGGGGCCAGTGTCGTTTAACACTTCCAGGTTGGTTTGGCTTTGGTTCTGCAGTAGAGGATTTTTTAAATCATCCTAAGGCCGTAGATAAAAAAGCAGCACTCGCTCTTTTGCAAAAGATGTATAAGGACTGGCCATTCTTTAGGACTTTACTATCTAATATGGATATGGCACTGGCTAAAAGCGACCTAGCACTGGCCTCTCGCTATAGCGAATTGGTTCCTGATGCAAAGCTACGCAAGAATATATTCAGTGCCATTGAAGCTGAGTGGAATAAAACAGTAGATGCCTTGTATTTAGTCACTGGAGAAAAAGTTCGTCTGGCTAATAATCCATCTTTAGCGCGATCAATACGGAACCGTTTTCCTTATATTGACCCACTACATCACTTACAGATCGAGTTAGTAAGGCGCTATCGTGCCGGTAAGCAAGACGATAGGGTGCAGAGGGGTATTCATATTGCCATTAATGGAATTGCTGCCGGACTGAGAAATACAGGCTAGATAATTGAGGATTCTTACAAAAGACTGATTGCGTAAATTAATCTTAAATCATGCTGGGCAAGGCAAAAGCCTGGCTGGCCAATGAGGTCTCTCAAGATTTTTTAGATCTAGCCAGATTCGCACCGGGCCATCGAGACCCTATAAAATCACAGTCGGATGTTTTTTTGTTTGTAAGAATAAGTCTTTAGTCTAATATTGAAGCACTCAACTTTAGTAATTGGGAGAAAAATGAATTTTCACTTCAATAGATATTTCTTAATATCAGGCTTACTGATGTTGATGTGTGGATTATTAGTGCCCATTTACTCACCTTACGCAATTGCCCAAATCGGAATATTACAAGCCCATTTAATTGGCGCTGTTCAGGCGCTCGTCTTTTTCGCATTTGCTTGGATGTGGCCGCAATTAACTTTGCCGGTTTTTTCAAAAAAGATTGCGACTGTCTCACTATACATTTCACTATGGGCCAATTGGCTAGGTACTTTTTTTGTAGGTGTTTTTGGCGCGGGTAAGGAGCAATATATTGTTCATCAAGATTTAGTGCCTGGAGCGACAGGATTTTGGAATGTTGTAACCTTATTGCTGATTAATCTATCCCTCTTGGCAGTACTTGCGACTTTATTGGCTATCGTAGGTTTTCTAAAATATGATTTTTTAGTTGGTCGAGTTAAGGCAATAAATTACACTTCATTGGCTTTATTATTAGCTTGTATTGGAATTTCCTTATTTCAAACTTTTAATCCGGAGTATTCAAACGGATAACTCAGATTTAGACCCTGGGCAAGAAATACCAAAACCACCCTCGTGTGGTTTTTTCATTTGTACAGATTGTTTGGCCGTGTTACCGTGGATCTTTCTATCAATGAAGGTTAAAAATGCTGGTTCAAAAAATTAAGATATTTTTAACTCCATTTTGCGAAGCAACGCCCGCTTGTCTACTTGTAATGGTCCAAGGCAATATTTGGTTGGCAACCATGGACCACCTTCACAAAGCATTAGAGACAGGATTTGTCACCGGTGTTGGCGTTCTTATCCTATCGCTGTTTACTTATCGCTGGTTTGGTAATAAATATGTAGTCTCAGGAATTACTGGCGGAATGTGTTTCATTGCTGATTTATTAATACACCCAACGCACTTTGGTAGCTATACAACGGAAGCAATTGTGACCGGAGCTGTTGCCGCTATTATTTCTTTAGTAGCGAACTTTGTTGGCAAGAAGCTTTTTTTACATGCAAAAGCCAAGTTAACTAAAAGCCAAATAAAGGATTAAGTAGGCGTAGGTCGCACGTTCGAATCGTGCTGGGCAGGCCAACTATCCCTCTAGACCCATTCAAAACGGCTATATCGTCATTCGCGACACAGTTCACCTTTTATCCAACATAGCGAAATCTTGGCCACTTTCAAGCCCAGAATCGGGGGTCTCAAGCGCAATTTATTTATAGCGGTTACAGTGAGGACACTAGCCATAAAGCTAATACCTCTCTATTCGGAATTTACATCGTGCACCCACGTCTTTTACGCGTTCTTTTACCATCCTTTATTTTCTTTTGCGTTTTTCAATCTAATAATGTTTTAGCTATTTGTAATGGTGGCGCAACTATTACATCTACAGTAGTCGTTAGCTCTAGCTGTGATGGCGGAAATGTCAAAGGCCTAACCCTTGATACTGGTGCTGATGTAACTATTAATTCAGGGGTTACAGTTTCAAACGATGCCCCTTTTGGGAGCAGTGGTAGAGCGGTCGTCATATTGAGCACATCAACTGCGGCTAATTTGACAAATAATGGAACGATTTCTACGGGTAATCAATGGGGTTTATGGACTCAGTCAGGAAGTCAAGTCAATGTTATTAATACTGGACAAATTATCGCTTCTGTGAGGTATGGAATTAGTAATCAAGGAACAATCAATTCTTTAACTAATGTGGGGAGCATTACCGGACCATTTAGTAGCATAGGAAATGCTTCAACACCAACTGGTATTGGTGTTTTTAATAACTTGCAGGGGCAGAACTTATTAGTCTCTAGTCCAGTAACTCTAGCTGGATATCTCCCCACTCAATACAATATTATTATTCAAGGTATTGATAAATACGGTAAATTATCAGCGCCTGGCAATTCAGGCACAATGGCATTTAATATTTATGGCAATTCGGGTACAACTTTAGTTAATGGTGTCAGCGCCTCAACGATTGTAGCTAATCGATACCAGAATGTTTTGCAAGGATTTGCATCGCTTTCGAGTGTTACTGGTACCACCGGAACATACGGCGGCTTCTCATATAGTCTTGTCTCTAATGCTACCTTGGCCAATAGTTGGGACTTGCTTGTTGCAACCACTTCCTCCTCCTACCGCTCCAACACGCTCTCTCAATTACGCAACCACGCCTCTGGCGCCGCTGGTGTTCTTGATAGTCTTTACACCAATACTGCGATGGCGAGTGTGACTACAGCATTAGATGGCTTGTCTGGCGCTGCCCAAGCCAACGCTATCTCTCAAACACTCCCTGTGATTACTGGCGCTGCTTCCCAGGCAACCACTGGCACGATGCAAGCCTTAAATCAAATCGTGCAAGGACGTAGTAACTCTCTTAGAGGTATGGCTTCTGGTGATGAGTACATT
>CANFRA010000009.1 GCA_947449305.1 Burkholderiaceae bacterium | reverse complement strand
TATCGTGAAATCGTCTTTGTAGACGTTTCAAACAACTTCAGCTTCAAGACTCGCTCCACAATGAACACTAGAGAGAAAATCAAGTGGGAAGATGGCAATGAGTATCCATTGGCCAAGATCGAGACATCATCAGAATCACACCCTTTCTACACTGGTACCCAGAAGATTATGGATACCGCTGGTCGTGTTGAGAAATTCCGTCAGAAATTCGGTACTAAAGCTGTTGCTAAGGCTACCGGTGATGGCGCTGCTAAAACAGCCGAGAAAAAGGCTGCAGCTGCAGAAGCTAAAGCTGCTGCAAAGCCAGCCGCTAAGAAGAAGGCTTAATTCACTTCAATTCGCAGGGTATGTGAAATACCTTCTCTGCGAGATAATCAAGGCAGCGTTTGCTGCCTTTTTTATTTTTTGTTTTTGCTTAATTAGAGTCCATGGTCAAACTTACCGCCGCTGCCACTAAATCCATTCCACGCATTATTATTTTTGCGTTGACACTGATTTATGGTTTTGCTGGCCTTTTCTTTCGAGATCCTTGGAAGAATGAAGATGCGGTTGGCTTTGGTGGCATGTGGACCTTATTCCGCGGTAACTCAATCGACTGGGTTGTTCCGCACATTGCTGGTCGTGATATTTCTTTAGGTGCGCCACTGCCCTATTGGATGGGCGCCACTCTCATTGAATTATTTGGATCCTGGATTGGCGCTGCTAATGCTGCTCGCTTGTATTCTGCTATTTGCTTTTTCTCTGCTGCTTTAGCGATCTGGTATGCCACCTATCTTCTAGGACGTCGTCGTGAAGTACAACCCATGGCACTTGCTGTTGGCGGTCAACCAGACTTGAAGAGCTATGGCATGACCTTAGCCGATGGCGCACTACTCATCTTCTTAGCTTGCGTTGGTCTAGCTCAACGGGCTCATGAAACTACACCAATGATGGCTCAACTCATGGGCATTAGTATCGTGCTCTACGGTACTGTGCGTGGCTTAGATAAGCCATGGCAAGGTGGCTTATGGACTGGTCTCGGCATCACGATTGTTGCTCTCTCCAGTAATCTCACTCTAAGCTTAATCATCGTTAGCTCCACCATCATTGCTGTTCTAGCTAGCAATGCCAAACTGCGTTTTCGTTGGACATTAACCAGTAGTGCGTTGGGCTTAATCGGTTTTGCTATTTGGCCCATCGTTTGGTATTTGGCCGATCTCCCGGCTAATCTACGCCATATCGCTGAAGAAGGCTGGCGCAATATCCCAGAAATGCGGGCCACCCCCTCAATCGAATCTCTTGGCTTTTTAAGCGTAAATTTTTGGGCCTATGCTTGGCCTGTTTGGCCTCTTGCAATCATCTCATTAACCCACTGGGGTCGAGTTAAAGAGGCTGGTGCATGGCGCGCGCCCCATCTTTGCATTCCGCTAAGCTTGTTTATTGGCGGCTTGATTTATGTTTTGTTCCGCTTAGAAGCTAACGAACATGATTTGATGATTTTGATTCCGGGTCTATCGATTATTGCTGCATTTAGCCTACCTATTTTAAAACGTAGCATGATTAGCTTTATTGATTGGTTTGCGATGTTTAGCTTCACCATCATTGCTATTGCTATTTGGATTATTTGGTTGGCAAAAGTAACAGGCTATCCAGCATCAACCGCTGCAAACTTAGCGCGCTTGCTCCCGGGATTTGAATTTCAGTTTAACTACCTCGCCCTTTTTATAGCAATGGCGATTACTGGTGCATGGCTTGCCATTGTGCGCTGGAGAACCTCTCGCGCCCCTAAGGAAATCTGGCGCTGCCTCATCATCTCTGCATCTGGCACAACCTTGATGTGGGTGCTATTGATGACTCTGTGGTTACCAACCATTAACTATGCTAAAACCTATCGTCAAGTGGCTGCGCGTCTTGTGCAAGTTGTGCCATCTGGCGCTGGCTGTATTAATACGAGTAATCTCGGCGATGCCCAACTTGCCTCTTTTAGCTATTTCACAAAGCTCTCGTTGCGTGATGACTCTAATTGCCCGTGGATGTTGACCCATAATCAATCTGAAGCCAAAGCATACGCAAAGCTTAATAATAAAAAACTGCAATTACTTTGGGAAGACCGTCGTGCAGCTGACCGTGATGAACGTCTACGTCTTTACGAAGTAATCCCGGAATAAATAGTGCTGCACTTTAAACTATCGCGCCTGCGCGAGGACATCCCTGCTTTACTTAAACTTGCTGGGCCCTTATTAATTGGTCAGTTAGCAGTGATTGCGTTTGGGGTACTAGATACTGCCATGACAGCGCGCTACTCTGCTGAAGACTTAGCAGCATTAGCAATGGCCTCAGCAATCTTTATCAGTGTTTATGTTGGCCTGACTGGTGTGGTGTCTGCTCTCGCACCGATTGCTGGTCAACTCTTTGGCGCCAAACGCTATTCTGAGATCGGTGAAGAGGTAAGACAAGCTACTTGGCTTGCTCTCGGACTTACCATTCTTGGTTGTCTGATTTTGACCAATGCTGATCACGTGCTTGAGATTTCTCATTTGAGTCCAGATATAGAAGACAAAGCAAAGTTGTATCTCAATATTCTGGCCATTGGATTACCTGCTAGCATGGTGATGCGTGTCTTGATGGCTCTGCATAATGCCGTATCTCGCCCTGCCGTGATTACCATCATTCAACTCATTGGCTTGGGACTAAAGCTACCTCTGAACTTACTCTTTATTTATGGTGGATTTGGGATTGAAGGCATGGGTGGCCCTGGGTGTGCAGTAGCCACCGTCATCATTAACTGGACCTGGATGCTGCTCACTCTAGGCTTTGTTCTGTTTGATCGCTTCTATAAACCGTTTGCGATCTTTGCGCGCTTTAGCATGCCAGATTGGCAGCGTATCTGGACGTTATTAAAACTGGGTATGCCTATTGGCTTTAGCTATTTAATTGAAGTCACTTCATTTACTTTCATGTCACTCTTTATTGCGCGCCTAGGAACTACTGCATTGGCTGGACATCAAATTGTTGCTAATCTGGGCACTGTAATTTATATGGTGCCACTCTCCCTCTCAATTGCAACAATGACTTTGGTATCCCAATCGATTGGCGCTAACAAGCCTGAACGTGCCGAGGAGATTGGTTGGTCATCCGTATTTTTTACAACTGCTACCTGTATCACGATTGGTATTGCGGTCTGGGTTTTCAGAATGCAGCTATTAGATTTGTACGATCCGCCAGCTGAGGTGAAAGCCTTTTCAATCCCCCTCTTTTTGTTTATCGCGTTTTATCAAATCTTTGATGCCCTACAAGTGACTGCAGCATTCATTCTGCGGGCTTATCGCATTGCCTTTTGGCCTATGCTGATCTACGCAGGATCGCTATGGGGCGTAGGTCTTGGTGGTGGCTATCTGATGGGCTTTAATGTATTTGGCAATGTACCCACCTTCTTGCAAGGTGCTAATGGCTTCTGGGCTGGAAACAGTATTAGCCTTGGATTGGCTGCTTGCTTTTTACTCTACCTCTTTAGAAAAACAGCGGAGCGCTATGAAAAAACGCATCCGCCGCTTGTTCTATAACAGAGTATTGGAGTCTACTGAGTTGTTACTTATAAACTTTTAAAGTAGAAGCATCATCATCGATACGCCGCTTAAGATTGCGCTCATAACCAGCCGATCCTGGATTATTGGTAATGAAATTCTGTGCCGCTAAGTTCTTGCGGACATCTTCTGCCAAATCTAAAGAGGCTAACTTCATTAACTTTGCCTTGCTAGCCTTAAAGTTATTATCTTTACCATCAATGCGCACTTCCTTGCCATCACCTGATGCGATAAAGGAGGCAACAATTTGATTAGTCTGCGTATCAACCACATTAAAGTCGACAGTCACCTCCAGTACCACCTGCTGTGAGCTGGATCTGGTTCCCGGAATACTGTCTACGTTATCCGTTACTGATACTTCCGCCAAAACGCCATAGAGGACATAGTTCGCGTCTGCAAAATCTCCAGCCTTGATGCGTTTCACAATATCAAAGTACTCATCACCTTGGTTGGGCATCGCCACACTTGGCTTAGCTTGCACTACCTTGTACCCTGATTTAATCAGTAAGCCACGGATAGGGTTAGCCAAGTAACGTAGCTCACCATATTCCATGTTGCTCTCGTAGCCAGACTTCTTAGAACTTTGCGTTTGAGCATTAGAGCTATTGCTAGAAGTTTGAGGATCTACGGGGGTTATTACCGGGGAAGTACCTGGTGCAGTCGACTTTGGATCAGACAAATCGGTGAATTTCACTGGAAATGCAGATGAGTTAGGGCCGCCAGTAAGAGCAGAAGCATTGGCTTTATCGGCATCCACTTCAATCGTCTTAGGGGCTATCGTAGAGGTGATAGTATTACCAGTAGTAGTTCTGGTTTCTTCAATAAAGACTAAGTTCTTGCCTTCTTTTTTAAAAAAAATATCCGTCACTGCGATTGACTTAGACTCCGCCTTAAGAGTCTGGGCATCAATCACTGGGTTTTTGGGCGGATCTGCTGCCACTCGCCCAACAATAGGCTGCTCTGCTACTGCTGCAGGTGGTTTAGAGGCACAGCCAGTCAAGAAGACCAGGCCTACTCCCACACAAACTAGAAACGATTTTTTAAGCAATTGCATTAATTAAATTCCTTGATTAGCGGGTTGCAGTCTTGCGAATCTCTTTTTCATCAGCCCACTCCAGCAAGCCTGATTCATTATTGATGAGATTTAAGTTAAAGACATAGTAGACATCTTTTACGTCTTTCGTATTTTTCACGATAGATGCAATTGAGCCTTCAATGCGGTACTGAGCGCCCTGCATATTGCCAGTTTTAGCAATCGTACTGTTCTTATATAGACCTGACTGATTCTGACGCTTTAACTCATCAGTTTGGTTTTGCATTTCGGTAACACTCACTGCAAAGCGTACTTGACCACTCTTCATGAGCTGCGTACGAATTTTATCGGTGATGACGCGCGTATCAATATATTCAGAGGTCTTGTTCTTCACATCAGCCAAAGTCACAATCGGAGCATCCTTGCTTCCCGAAATTGCTTTGGATTGCAGGAGTGATCGCGTCATCGCTTCAGCAATCATCTGCAGATCAGTTGAGCCGTAGTTGGCATTGACTGTCTCAACGGCCTTAGCGTCGCCATAGCGCACTTGCGGACCTGAACAGGCTGCCAGTAAGGCTGTGGACAGTGCAAATACGAATAAGTGGATAGTTTTAGTGTGCATTTTCATGATCATTTTTCAATTAGCGATTAGGTTTACTCTGGGATTTACTTATATTGATTTAACTCAAAGCGAAAATCTGTGGCATCTGGTGTTGGCGCGATGCCCATAATAACGGTCGACTGGCCTTTGCCAATTGTCACTGGCTTCCAAGCCTCTTCATCGGTAACGGTCATGCCATTCTTGCCGATCCATTTAAAACGATAAGAAACTAGGTTGGACCTGCTATCGTTCTGAATAGTTACCTGTGCTGTCAGCACGCCATTACGCATCAAGCTACGCATATCGGTAACCTGCATACTATCAGTGTCGCCCATACGCACCGTCATCTCCTTCATGGAAGGTGTTGAGCTGCAGGCAGCTAAAGCAAAGGCTGCCAATAAGATCAATAGATATTTTTTCATTCTCGGTCTTTCCTAATTAAAAAGCTGCTGAAGGCTATTGAGTAAATTGGGTGGCTCATCGGGCTTTAACCCATCCATATTACTGCTTGCGGGGCTAGTTGTGGGGCTGCTAGCTCGTGGTACATCTTTAGGCGCAGTTTCTGAAGGTGTTACTAACTCTTCTGACTTTGCACCCCCAAAACTAAACAATTTCTTCAGTCCATCAAAAGCACCCTCTTTCGGCTTGATCTCTTCTGAAGCCGCCTTGGGTACTATCGCAACGGGGTTAGTCATTGTTTGTGGCGCCAGAACTTGAGGCTTAGGAGGAAGCGCTGCTGGATCATTGGATGTTAATACTGTTGCGCTATTTCTGAACATGCGGATGTAAACCACGTTATAACCGCCAAGGAGATTAACTGTTTGGCTTTGCGTCACTCCCGATGGCAGAGTAAATTTAAGAACACTAGGCCCAATGGGCAAGCCCATCCTTGCCATATATGTTTGTGCTGGCAATGTTGACCAGTGCCGCACATCAGTCACATTAATAGCCTGAAGACCGAAGCCAGTGAGCATTCCAGCAATAGCGCCAATAATTGCCGCATTATTATTTTGATTATTTTGATTATTTCTTCTAGCCGCCTGCTGCGCAGCTTGATCTGCCGCATATTGTGCCGCCAAAGATACGAGAGCTCTAGAGCTTGCCCTTAAAACGTAGCCCGGCATCTCATCCTTGAGATTCTTCCTGGCCATAGCATCGATATTAGTGACCAACTCTAGATTTGCCATGCGATCACCAAATTGTACAAAATTTGGAGTAAAGCGATCACTCGATTTTTCAATTACAGGAAAAGTTAGGGTAACTAGTTTTGCATTACCCCCAAAGTTGATGGTCTGACTAATTTGATAGGGGCTAATTTTAGGCATATAACCCGTATCAATAATGATTAAGGTATCTGCGAAACTTTTTTTAGATTGATTGGCAATATTGGAGTCTAGCTTGGCAATACTGGTCTTAAAAAAGTTCACTGATGGTCGTAATTCAATTGCCAATCGATACCCTGGGGCAGCCAAGCTAGATTCGCTCTGGGATTCGTGAATAAAACCGGATAAATAGTAGGCGGCAGGATTTTGATAGGAATTCTTCAGACTACGAGTCTCCTCATCATCCAATAGATTAATTGGATATCCGCCAATATCTTGAATACGGCTCGTAGCGCCTCTGGTGTTCTGGTTATTTTGCTGCTGTTGCTCGACTTTCGATACTGCTGCGACTTTACTTTGAATCAGCTCCTCGATCACCTTTTCTCGTTGCGCCATTTTCTTGGCCTCAACCATAGCATCGTTCCAGCGGCCTTGTGATAAATGATTTAATGCGATTGTCTGACTTAAGAGGCTAACCTCATATGGCTTTGGATCGTAATTGCTACTGAAGCCTTCGGATAAGATATATGAACTCACATCTGTCAAGGAGCGCTTGAGCCTATCGCTAGTCGCAATTTCCCATTGTTCAACTAATTGATCTGCTGCTAATAAGTTCTGGGTGCTATTAGGAATTTGACTTGCGCCTTGCAGTCGCTGTACCTGACCAAGCTCTAAGTAATAGAGTGTATTTTTATCTTTAAATACACCCTGAATAGTGGCAGCTGTAGTCTGCATATTCCCATTCTTGAATTGTTCCTTAGACTCATTCATTTTCATTTGCTGAGTCTGCGTTGCACACCCGACCAATAGGTAGGCTGCAGCAATGGAGAAGAATGCTCCGAATTTAGAAAAGTCTAATGCTAAAAATTTAAGCAAATTGGGTCGATTAAAATGGGTGTGATTAGTAGTTTTCAATCGAATATGTTGGATTCGTAGCGCCTGTACTGTGCCATAGTGATACAACGCTTTATAGTCGCCCTGGGCTGACAAGAAAATCAGAAATTACGGCTCAGCTTTAGCGCCTGACTGCTGAACCACTCTACTCCACTTACGGGACTCTCTTGCAATCAATTTAGAGAGGTCCTCAGGGCTGCCAGGGGCAGGCTCCAGGCCACCGGCCAGGAGCCTATTTTTAACATCCGGGCTTTCCAAGGCATGTTTAACCAAGCGATTAAGGCGTTTTTGAATGGCCGGCGGCAAATTTGCTGGGGCCATTAAGGAGAACCACGAAACCGCCTCAAAACCTGGCAAACCCTGTTCGGCCAAGGTCGGAATTTCTGGGGCGGCAGGCGAGCGTTTTAATGTCGTGACAGCTAGAGCCTGAGCCTCCCCTGCTTTAATCAATGGCAATGAGGAAGATAGATTATCAAAGAGCATCGAGATGCGTCCGCTGACGAGATCTGGCAATGATTGAGCGCGCCCCCTATATGGGATATGACGAATATTAATTCCAGCCATTTCTTTAAAGAGTTCGCCGGACATATGCAAAGAAGTGCCTACTCCTGAAGAACCGAAGGTCAATTGATTTGGCTTAGCTTTTGCAAGTTCAATCAATTCATGGATATTAGTAATGCCCAATTGATTATTCACAATCAACACATTGGGAGTGCTCGCCAAGAAACTAATCGGCGTGAAATCTCTCACTGGATCAAAGGACATCTTTTCATAAAGAGCGCCATTAATCGCATGAATACCCACGGTACCAATCAGCAAGGTATAGCCATCAGGATCGCTCTTAGCAACTAAATCTGCGCCAATATTGCCGCCATAGCCTGGACGATTTTCAACGAGTACCGGCACGCCAAGAGTTTGCTGCCAATTTTCAGCTAAGACGCGCGCCAGGATATCGGGTGCACCGCCAGGTGTAAAAGTCACAATAATCCGAATTGCTTGCTTGGGCCAAGTCGTCTTTGTTTGTGAATGAGCATTAGATGCAGCAAGCCAGACAAACAGAAGAACTAAGAGGCTTTTCATTAACCTAGAAAATAGCATCATTACCTATTTCATCAGATCATTACTAAAGCATTGATAGATATATCCATAGGAGAATTCTAGTGCATGAGATCCAAATGATGGCTAGCTTAAGCCATCTTGGAGAAAGGGTAATCTATGAATCAGCTCTTAGAGTTTAAAAACTCTACTACTGTTTTGACAAATAGATCTGGGACTTCCACATGGGGCACATGACCAACATTATCGATAGGTACCAGCTTTGCATTCGGCATTGCAGCTTGCGCCTTTTTACCTAGCTCTGGAAAGTTACCCAATGACTTCACAGCTTCTGGTGGAGCAAAACGACGACCAAAGACCGTTCTATCTTTTTGACCAATCACTAGTAATACAGGCATCTTCAATTGCGGCAAATCATTTACAACGGGTTTTTCTGCAATCATCTGATAAGTTAAGACAGAAGTTTTAGCATAAGCAGGATAGTCAGGCCCTTTTTGTATACGTACATACACTTCTACAAACTTTTCATAACTCGGTTGCCAGGTTGGGAAGTAGGTTTGCAAGAAGCGGCGATAGCTCACCTCTGTCTGCGCCATTTCTAACTTGAGTAAATTGTCATTTTGCTGTGGCGGAATATCTTTGCTGTAATCCTCAAGACCTAAAGGATTTTCGAGAACGAGCTTTTGCACCATATTCGGGTAGAGGCGGGCAAATCGCACGCCAACCATACCACCCATCGAATTTGCAATGACCGAAACCTGCTTGACATTGAGCGACTGCAATAAAGCTTTGGTATTAGCAGCTAAATCATCAAAGTGATATGCCACATCTGGCTTAGAGGACTTACCAAAACCAATTTGGTCTGGAGCAACTACACGATATCCAGCTTGCGTTAAGCCGGCGATTGTAGGGGCCCAATAATCACTAGAAAAATTCTTTCCATGGAACAAGAGCACTACACCCTTTTGCTTACCAATAGCAGGCACATCCATATAAACCATCGTCGCAGGTTGTCCTTGCAAACTGGTTTTGAATTCTTTGGTTGCATATGGATAAGGCCAAGTACTTAAACGCAGATCCAATGGTGCTGCATTGGTATATAAGTTAGCTGGACTTGGGGAGCTCACTGACGCCTGCTCTGTGCTGGCACACGCCGCCAATAATAATGAGGTGGCACAAACCAAACCAATGGCTCTAAGAGTCGACTGATGAGAGAATATATTCATTACAGAATCTTCGTTTTGAGATTAGTTAAGCCCTCGACGCTTCCTTCAAGCACATCACCCTTCTTGATTGGGCCAACGCCAGCAGGGGTGCCTGAATAGATTAAATCACCTGGTTCTAAAGTAAACAAGGTGGAAAGATAAGCAATGGTGTCGGGCACATTCCAGATCAACTGGTTTAGATCACCCTCTTGGCGTACCTCACCATTCACTAAAAGTTTGACAGTGCCTTTTGTTGGATGGCCACATTGGGCTACCGGAGTAATTTCACCGCAAGGAGCTGCTTGGTCAAATGCTTTTCCTGTATCCCAGGGGCGACCCATCTTCTTCGCTTCACCTTGTAAATCACGTCTTGTCATATCCAAGCCAACACCATACCCATAGACATGGTCTAAGGCTTTATTAGCAGGAATATTTGCGCCACCTTTACCAATGGCAACAACCATTTCAATTTCATGATGTACATCTTTTGATAAATTCGGGTAAGCCATGTCTTTTCCATCGGTCACGATAGAGTTAGCTGGCTTCATAAAAAAGAATGGTGGCTCACGATCTGGATCATGGCCCATCTCACGCGCATGATCTGCATAGTTCCGACCAACACAGTAAATCCGATTTACTGCAAAACGGCGAGTATCACCAGTGACTGGCAAAGAAATCACTGCTGGCGGATCAATCACAAACGCTGAACTCATAAAACCCTTTCTATCAAATCCCGTGGATTAGTCTCTATTTCCGTTGTAAAGAAGTATGACGCAATTTTAGTAACAAGATACTCAGAGCCAAAGCAAAGGTCAAAGCATTGGCCAATATCAGGGGCCACTTCTCAATAATGAGCCCATAAATCAGCCAGAGCCCTACCCCAGCTGTAAATAGGGAGTACATGCCCAGAGATATGCCAGATAAATCCCGAGTCCGCCAGGACTGTATTGCCTGCGGCAAAAAGGCGAACGTGGTCAAGAATGCGACACAATAACCGATGACTTCAATCTGGTGGGGCTCAAGGTTCATGAATCCATTGTAGTTAATGAAATGAAACATTCATTGATCTAGCGCAGGAACCCCAATTCTGGTCATAATACAAACCTGCCTTTCAAACCTATAATTCAAAATAAATCATGAGACAACTAATCCAAAAATCCCTATTAATTGCGCTTTGCGCGACCGCTATTTTAGGTAATGCCTATGCGCAAGGTGATGCAGCCACTAAGAACTATCCGGATAAGCAAATTCGTATAGTTATTCCCTTCCCCCCAGGAGGTGCGACTGACGTCATTGGCCGCATCATGGCGCAAGAGTTATCCAAATCATTGGGTCAACAAGTGGTACCCGATAATCGCTCAGGAGATAGCGGCAATATTGGTGCTGACTTAGTAGCTAAGTCTCCAGGCGATGGTTACACATTGCTCATGGGTGCACTCACATCGCATGCGATTAATACCAATCTGAACAAAGATGGCATTAAGTACAACCTAGAAAAAGATTTCACACCCGTTGGTGTAGTTGGCGTGGTGCCACTAGTGTTTGTTGTTAACCCTTCGGTTCCCGTGAAGAATATGAAGGAATTTATTGCCTATGCCAAAGCCAATCCTGGCAAACTCACTTTCGCTTCTTCTGGTGCAGGAGCACCACAACGCCTCGCAATGGAAATGTTCCGCGCGCAATTGGGCTTAGATCTTTTGCACGTACCCTACAAAGGTAGTGGTCCGGCGATGACAGACCTAGTTGGCGGTCAAGTACTCAGCATGTCTGAGACAGTGCCTGCAGCACTGCAATTTATTCAGGCTGGGCAATTAAGAGCTTTAGCGGTGACTACCGCAAAACGAATTAGTCAATTGCCAGATGTGCCTACCGTTACCGAAGCTACTGGCTTGCCGAATTTTGATGTCGTTAGTATGTTCGGAATTTTGGCTCCTGCAGCAACACCCAAACCCATTATTGATAAACTCAATGCAGATATCAAAGTGATTTTGCAGCGCCCAGATGTACAAGAGCGTATGTTGGCTGCTGGTGTATATGTGAACTACCTAACACCCGCCGATTCTGCAAAGCGTATTCAAAGAGAATTGAATATGTGGGGCAAGGTAATTAAAGACGCCGGAATTAAAGCAGACTAAATAATGAGATTTAGCACCAAGAATGATCCTTGGTGCTAAATTTGTTTATTGCTTCTTGTTTAGCCCTGCTTTACGAGCTTCCACTTCTTTATTAATCGCAGCAATTATTTGGGGATTAGGCGACTTCCAGTTGCCTCCAGAGTTATTCACCATATAAACCAATGCGTCAGCAAATCCCTCGATACTTAAATTAGGATTACCCCCTTTGGCGGGCATTGCACGAACACCAACGTAACCATGTGCAGTAAGAGTGACTTGCCCCTCAGCAATGAGTGGTGCCCACTTTGCCTTATCACCAAGCTTAGGCGCATTCAGAACGCCAGCTCCGTGGCAGCTCATACAGACCTGTTTATATGTCGTCTCGCCAGATTGAGCAAAAGCCGTCCCAGAAAATAGTAAGGCTACTAAGGCGATAAATGAGGCTGATTTTTGCATCTTCATATCCATATTTTCCTGGCAAAGTTATTGTGATTGTTTAACGCGCTCAGTCCAGAGTTGCCATGGACGCCCAATCGTTTTTTCGATTGTTTCTTTAGAAGTTGTCGCTTCTCCAGGGGTCAAGTACTGAACCTGACCCATCTTCATTGCCTCTGCCTGAATGCTCGCATTCTGAATGGCATAGACCGTTCTAAATACCGCCTTCTTGATTGAGTCAGCTCCAGCAGCATAACCGTGACCACGCATCAATACAAAGTATTGTAAACCCATTGTTTGAGACAAAGCATCGCCTAAATCTGAATTACTCACAAACATATCTGTATCTGGATTTGGTTTAGCAAAATTACGGATCTCAAATATAGGCGCACCCTCACCCAAGAAAGCACTCATGTGATAAACCGGTCTCAAAGTTACACCTGTTAAACCATACGGCAGAATTGGAGAGGCGTGACCATGAATAACTGAATTAATATCAGGGCGATTCCTCAGAATTCCGCTATGGATAAATCGTTCACCATAGGCAACTCGGGTATCGCCATTTAAGGCTTTACCATTCATGTCAAATTCCATGATGTCTTGAACTTTAACGACTGAAGGCGCGACGCTTCTTGCTAAAAAGAAGGTATTGGGGTTGGCTGGATTACGAACACTAATATGCCCATAACCATCCACTGCATTTTGATCATACAAAATATGATTTGCAATGACTAACTCCTCAACTGCGACCTTGACGGCGGGATGTTGCTCCATTTGCTCCTGGACACTCGCGGCGTAAGCTGGAATAGCTACGACACAGAGGGCGGTAATGAAAAATTTTTTCATTACTCGACCTTTCCAATCTTTCTGACAACATCACCCATTTGCGCTGACTCTTTATCCCAATAGACCTTAAATTCAGGTGCATCCATATATTGAATTGGGCTACCAGCACTGTTAATAACCGAACGGACTCGTTCATCAGTGGCTGCCTGCTTGGCTGCCTCGCGCAACTTATTAGTAATGTATTCGGGGGTTGCACTAGGAACAAACAAGCCAGCCCATTGAGAAAATTCAATCTTGACGCCCATCTCCTTGAAGCTGGGCACCTCAGGCATGCTGGCTAATCGGCCGTCACCCCAGTGCGCTAAAGCTCGCACCTTACCCGCTTTGATCTGCTGCACGATCGATGAAGGGCCAGTAGCAATTGCATCAACCTGCCCGCCTAATAATCCTACGATGGCTGGGCCAGCCCCCGTATAAGGAATATGAACCATATAAAACTTTTCTGAGGCCTTGAGCATCTCCATCGGAACATGCATCGTTCCATAATTGCCTGAGGAGCCGAAATTATATTTACCTGGATTAGCCCGCATTGCTGCTATGAAAGATTTGTAATCCTTCCATGGACTATCGGCCCTGACCACCAAAACAGTAGGGTCAGCCGTGAATCGAGCAATCGGCTTTAACTGATTTAATTGGAATGATTGTTCGCGACCAACCACTTTATCAGCCTCAGGAATAATAGAAATGGAAGATAAGGCCATGAGAATCGTGTAGCCATCTGGTTTTGATTTAGCCACCGCTGCCATTCCAATGCCACCGCCAGCACCCGGTTTATTCTCAACAATCACGGATTGACCTAGGCTTCGGGATAAGGCTTCAGCTACTGGTCTGCCAACAGTGTCAGCTACTCCACCCGGAGGAAAAGGCACCACCATCGTAATGGGGCGCGTAGGCCAAGCCTCCTGTCCAAATACGGAGGCCACAAAAAAACAGCCTCCCACAAAGGCTAGTAGACGGCTCATGTTCATTTTTTGTCTCATATTAGTTATTTGGTTATTATTTATGGTCTTTATCCTACTACAAGAGTTGGCATAGATATAGCCCCCACCGGAGATCACAACCATGAAATACGCAGCATTTTCTTTAGCAAAAGAGCCAGGCAAGACACGCGTTGGTAGCATTTCTGCCGATGGCAAGACAGTGCAAGAGCTCGATCTTGGGGTCGATGTAAGCGAGGATGGCATTGTCGCCATTCTGCGCGCTGATTTAGCTGGTAAGACGCCCTCATTAATTGCTACCCATGCGTTTAGTGATATTCGCTTATTAGCGCCAGTGCCAAGGCCGCGCCGCAATATCTTTTGCGTTGGTAAAAACTATCATGAGCATGCAAAAGAATTTTCCAATAGCGGCTTTGATGGCAGCGCTAAACCAGGCGAAGATATTCCGAGTCATGCCATCTTCTTTACTAAGCCACCAGAATCTGTCACTGGCCCAAATACCAATGTGATTATTCCAACTGCTGTGTCTACTTGCATTGACTACGAAGCAGAATTAACAATCGTAATCGGCAAGGGTGGCAAAGGTATTAGTGAGGCTGATGCCATGAAGCATGTTTGGGGTTATACCGCCATTAATGATGTTACTGCTCGCGATTGGCAACAACGGCATAAGCAATGGTTCCTAGGTAAAAGCTTTGATACCTTCTGCCCTATGGGTCCATGGGTTGTGACTGCAGATGAAGTTGATGCAAATGATATTTCGGTGAAGTGCTGGGTTAATGGTGAATTGCGCCAGAACTCCAACACCAAAGATTTAATCTTTGATATCCCCAATATGATTGCTACTGTCTCGGCTGGGATCACGCTATACCCGGGTGATTTGATCGCCACAGGCACTCCCGTTGGAGTAGGTATTGGCTTTAAGCCCCCCAAGTATTTAGTAAACGGCGATGTTGTGGTAGTTGAAATGGGTGGCATTGGCAAACTTGAAAATACTTTCGTAGCTAAGTAAGCCAGAAGTAGGACTATCGAAATATAAAAGCCACCCTAGGGTGGCTTTTAACATTGATACATCACTAAGCCTAAGCTAAACCAAAAGCAGTTGCAATCCGGTATGTAATAAAGGAAGCTAGATAGGCTAAGCCAAACAAGTAGGCGAGCATGATCACTGGAATTTTCCAACCACCTGTTTCACGCTTTACTGCTGCAATGGTAGATAAGCACTGCGGTGCAAATACAAACCAAGCTAAGAGCGAAAGTGCCGTGGCTAATGACCAACCGGAAGAGATTAATGGGATCAACGCTTCAGCTGCATCTGCACTGGCACTCGATAAAGCATAGACAGTAGCCAGGGAGCTCACTACGACTTCACGCGCTGCCATGCCAGGAACTAAGGCAATACTAATTTGCCAGTTAAACCCAATAGGTGAAAAGAGATGCGCAAGAGCTTGGCCTAACATACCAGCAAAACTATATTGAATAGCTGAACCTGTTGCACCTTCGGGCGGGAGCGGAAAGCTCGATAGAGCCCATAAAGCAATTGTCATGATGAGAATGATGCCACCGACGCGACGCAGAAATATTTCTGCGCGCTGCCATAAGCTAATCGCTAAATTACCAAGGCGCGGCAAATGATAGCTAGGCAATTCCATCATCAGTGCATTCATACGAAATTGTTCGCTAGTGAAATACTTCAAAATCCAAGCAACACCCATCGCACCTAAAATACCTGCAAGATAAAGTAAGAATAAAACGAGACCTTGTAAATCAATATTCGCCCAAAGCTTTCTTTCGGGGATAAAGGCAGAGATTAATAATGCATAGACCGGTAAACGTGCTGAGCAAGTCATCATGGGTGCAATCAAAATAGTGACTAAGCGATCCCGTGAATTTGAAATACTTCTGGTAGCCATGATCCCTGGAATGGCGCAGGCAAAACTGGACAGAAGCGGAATAAATGATCTACCTGAGAGCCCAACCGAGCCCATCACACGATCCAGTAAATAGGCTGCTCTAGGAAGATAGCCAGACTCTTCGAGCAAAAGAATAAAGAAAAACAAAATGAGAATTTGCGGCAGGAAGATCACTACCCCACCGAGACCAGCCAAAATACCGTTAATCAATAAACTGCGTATCCAGTTATTGGGCAGGAACTCAGTAATTTGAGCCCCCAGAAACTCAATCGCTTCCTTGATTAACTCCATCGGCAAAGCTGCCCAACTAAATACAGCCTGGAAGATCAAAAACAATAGCGTAATCAAAATCAAGGGGCCAAATACGGGATGGAGCAGAACAGCGTCCAAGCGATCACTCAAATGATCTGGAATGACTTGATCTAGTTTCAAGTTTTGTAAAATTTTCTGGACCAAGATATTGTCAGACTCTGTATGAGCAATATGAGAGGCTGCATTTTCTAGCGTTGCGTCACTAGTGCCTGTTTGTAGCGCACTTAAGTTACGCCAATCTAGATTAGATAAGAAAGATTTAAGATCATCAGCGCCATCTGCATGGATGCCAATGCTAGTCACTACTGGTAGCCCTAACTCACGAGAGAGTGCGGCAGTATCGATCTGTAGGCCTTGACGCTTGGCAATGTCGAGCATGTTGAGCACAACCAAGCAAGGCAACCCCAGACGCTTAGCAGCCAAAACCAAGCGCAGATTACGACGCAAATTGCTAGCACTTAATACGCAGACCACCAAATCAGGACGCTTCTCACCTTCTGCTCTACCCAATAGAACATTGCAAGTGACGCGCTCATCAAGTGATCTTGGATAAAGACTATAGGCACCTGGTAAATCCAAAATCCGGATGTTCTTACCTGACTCCAGCGTCAAACGCCCCTCTTTACGCTCTACTGTGACGCCAGAATAGTTCGCAACTTTCTGACGACTGCCAGTGAGCAAATTAAATAAAGCCGTTTTTCCGCAGTTGGGATTGCCTAGGAATGCAACAACTGGTTCGCTAGAAAAAAAATGGACTTGAGATTCAGTCATGCGCTAGTAACTCAACTTCAATCATGCGTGCCTCAGACTGACGCAAAGCAAATGTAGATGCGCCAACTCGAACCATATAGGGGCCCTTACCAAGCAACCCCTTCCTCAAAAGAGTCACTTGCTCTCCGGGTAAAAAGCCGATGTCCTCCAACTGCCCTTTAATTTGTGGGGCGCCTTGAGGGGAATTGACTTCACTTACACGGTAAAGACTTTCCAGTTCAGCTTGATCCAAATTCATTCAATATGCTTTTTGAGGGATTTATAGGGGCATTATATCCCCAAATGAGAATGAATATCATTCGTGGCGACCCTGTGTTTATAAAGCAATATTGCGCCATTTAAAGCCTCGCAGCTTTGATCCAAAGCAAAAAAGAGGGGGTTTTAGTTAACAGAAAAGCTAAGGCGTGCTGTAGCCGTTCTTCTGAAGAATCGATTTGGCCGCAGGGCTCTGCATGAACTGATAAAGGGCTTTCGCCTCTGATGGTGCGCCTTTGATTAAAACCATTCTCTGCTTAATTGGCTCATAAAGTTTGCTATTGACCAAAATGAAATGGGTCTCTTTGGCAACTTCTGCTGACTTCGCTAAGGATAGTGCAGTAAAACCTAAATCCGCTGCACCCGTTACTACGTACATGGTTGCAATGCCAATATTGTCCCCATAGATCAATTTATCTTTAGCAATATCCCAAAGCCCTTCCACCTTCAAATACTCAATAGCTGCTTTTCCATAAGGCGCTAACTCAGGCTTAGCAATGGCAATCTTATTAGCCTTGTTGATAGCCCTGACAAGCTCAGCCTTGTCAGTAGCCAAAGTTATTCGAGCAGAATTCTTTGAGATGATGGCTAATTTACCGACAGCGTATATAGCACCCTCATCAATTGCCTTCCCTTTCTTATAGAGCTCAATTGGAAAATGTTCATCAGCAGAGATAAATAAGTTAAATGGTGCGCCATTCATAATCTGCGCAGTAAAGTTCCCAGAGGATCCGTAGACAATCCGAATATCAGAATTACCTGCGGCTTTAAATGCTGTATTAATCTGGGCAAAAGCATCCTTCATATTGGCAGCAACGGCGACCGTTGTAGTTTGTGCGCTTGCCAAGCTTGTAGTAAACAGCAAAGAGGCAAGTAGTGAGCGGAGGCGAAGTTTCATGATGAAACTTATTCTAGCTTTGCTACCCACTTATAACCAGCCCTCGATCTGGCGGTTGAGACTAACCGCTTTATAACCAGGGGTCTGCCCAGAATAACTCCGAATTTTGCGAATTAACTTTGAGGCATCGGACTGAGATACTATTTCGTTGTGCATGGCGATAAAGAAAATTTCATCCCTCAAAGGAATAAACCCTAGTCCACTTTCAATAGCTACATTTTTAACACCAATACCCACATCAGCCTTACTAGCCAAGATGGCATTGGCTACTGCGGAGTGAGTGAACTCCTCATGTAAGTAGCCATTGATATCGGAAGGTTCAATTCCCTCCTCCATTAATAGCGTATCTAAGAGCAGTCTTGTACCAGAGCCAATTTGTCGATTAATAAAGCGCACCTTTCGGTCGACCAAATCGTCTATTGAGCGAATTCGTAATGGATTGCCTTTTTTGACAATGAGACCCTGGGTACGCTTCATCACGGGATAAATTTGTATCTCATATTTAGATAACCGACGATGAATAGCCTTTGAACTTTTTTCGTCTGAGACATGGTAACCGGCAATATGGGCCTCATTATTTAGAAGTTTTTCCAATGATTCCCCAGAGCCAGCAATTTTTAAATCAAAGCCTTTGACCTCACTCACCGCTCTTGAAATAATTGAATCACTACTTGATAGAAATTTCCACCGAGCACTTTCTGATTTTTGAATCTTTTTAATTTCTTTTAGTAAAACATCCTGATAAGAGTTTCCACTCTCATGATGGGCGGCTTGCATTTCATCAACAAACTGAATGAAGAAGGCCCCAAAGTCGGTCAAAACTGAGCCATGACCTTTGGTCCTTACTATTAACGGCATGCCAAGACTGGCTTCGACCTGATTCAATTTTCCCCAGGCGCCTCTATATGAGGTGCCAGATTTTTTACTGGCAACCACTAAAGAGCTGCCATGGCCTATGTCTTTGAGGAGGCCTGCTAGCCAAATCAAGTCTATAGCCCCTTTTTCTTCGGCCTGGGATTGAAGGATAAGGGTTGGGTGGATCTCAATTCGCATATGTAATTTTTTGCATATTCAATAAGTATTAATGTATGCGAGAATTATCTTTTAATCAACCACTTATTAAATTTTATGAAAAAGCTCATTTCAAACCTATTTGTTAGTGTCTTGGTAGCAGTCTTGATGAGCAGTAGCCAGGTCTATGCCCAAGAAAAAAGTATTGTGGTGTCATCCACCACCTCTACCGAACAATCTGGACTATTTGAATTCATGCTCCCCATCTTCAAGATGAAGACCGGTATTAGCGTCAAAGTAGTTGCAGTAGGAACGGGGCAAGCACTCGATATTGGTCGTCGTGGAGATGCCGATGTCGTATTCGTTCATGACAAGCCAGCTGAAGAAAAATTTATTGAGGAAGGCTTCGCAACCAAACGCAATGAAGTGATGTACAACGACTTCGTACTCATTGGACCCAAGTCAGATCCTGCAAAAGTGGGTGGCGGTAAAGATATTCAGGCAGCCCTTCAGAAAATCTCTGTTGCACAAGCTCCTTTTGTCTCTCGTGGCGACAAGAGCGGCACACATGCAGCTGAGTTGCGTTACTGGAAAGGTGCGGGCATTACAGTGTCACCAACTCAGGCTTGGTATAAAGAAACCGGCTCTGGTATGGGCCCTGCTCTGAATACTGCGTCAGCTATGAATGGCTATATTCTTGCAGACCGTGCAACTTGGTTGAGCTTTAAGAATCGCGGTGATTTAGTCATCCTAGTACAAGGTGATCCTAAGCTGTTTAATCAATACGGCGTGATGCTAGTAAATCCAGCAAAGTTTCCTCATGTGAAAAAAGCCGAGGGACAAGCCTTTATTGATTGGCTGCTTTCTAAGAATGGTCAAGACGTGATTGCTAGCTACCAAATTGGTGGCGAACAACTCTTCTTTCCGAATGCTAAGAAGTAGCAGATAAAGAAAAAGCCCGCATCTGCGGGCTTTTTACTAGCTTCTGGCACCTAGCCAGAGTAGCTTGTTACTTCTTAGGTGTTACAAAGCCAATGGCTGTATCGTCAACAAACTCAACAATAACGTCATCACCAACTTTAAATTTCTCAAGGCCGAGAACAGCTTGGTCAACTTTAACCTTCTGTTTCTCGCCATTTGGCATTGTGAAAGTCACGATACGTGTTTTTGCATCGATTGTTGAGATCTTCACAGTTGCATAAACAGTGTCGGTAATTTCTTCAAACGGCTTAGCAGAGCCCTTACCTGCTACTGTTACAGAACGCACACCAGATACACCTGGCTTAGCATCTTTACCTGCCGCCGTTAAGCCTACAGCAATCGCTTGGGCATGCTCCACTACAAATACATCACCCTTTTTAACTTTATCCAAATCATTAACTGATTTAGCAACGTTCATCTGCGCCAAATTACCATTCGCATCTTTTAATACAACGATGCGCTTTTTTACATCAACAGAATCAACGGTTGCAGTAAGCACAATCACTTCAGCAGCCAAAGGCAGCATCTTTGCAGGCGCCTGAGCGAAAGAAGAAGATGCAAAAGCTAAGCCAGCTGCGGCAAATAAACCAGTAAGTAACGATTTTTTCAAAATAACTCCTAAGCAAGTAAGTAGTTGGGGTTGATCCCGAATTAGGACCACAATTCATTGTAACCACGCCGTATGTAGTTTCCTGCGCTTATTTGGTAAATTAAGCCAATACCCCTACTAAAACTTACTATTAATTGAATTGCCAAACCCTTTGAATCCCTTAGAAATTCTCATTAAACCCTGGCAAGAGGCCTCTACGGAGGCTTACTTGATACGACAGAAGGTGTTTATACAAGAGCAAGGGGTACCTGAAGATATGGAGCTCGATGAGCATGACCCTTCAGCAAAGCATGCTTTAGCCTACCAAGATGATCTCTGTGTAGGCACAGGGCGATTAGTTCGCATAGATAATCATTATGCGCAAATTGGACGCATGGCTGTCTTAAGCGCTTTCCGAAACCAAGGCATTGGCAAAGCAATCTTGAGTTACTTGATCGCTCTAGCCAAAGCAGAAGGAGTTTCAACCTTAATGCTGCATTCTCAGGTATCAGCAATTCCTTTTTATGCAAAGCTCGGTTTCATTGCGCAGGGGCCCATCTATGATGAAGCCGGAATCTCCCATCGTAATATGATGCTCTCATTACCTAAATAACTACTTATCATTCATGAGCACTACTCATTCTTCCTTCCCATACATCCATCGAGTGTGTTACTCCGATACTGATGCTGCTGGCCTTGTGTATCATGCGCGCTATTTGGATATTTTTGAACGCAGTCGCGCAGAATGGCTAGCTCAGTTCGACTTAAGTCCAACTAAGCTGATTAATGACTTTGGAATACTGCTTCCCGTACGAGATCTGCAGATGAATTTCCACAAGCCTGCCTACTTAGATGATTTACTGCAGATTGATCAGATCATAGAGCGTCGGAGCAAAGCTCAAGTGAGTGTCAAGCAGACAGCCAAAAGAAAATCTCAGGATGGTAATGAGGCTGAAATGGAGCTCATCGTGAGCGCTTTAATTAATATCGTTTGTGTGGATACCGTCACCCTCAAGCCCAAAGCGCTACCTGACTGGCTATTTTTAGCGAAATAAGGCTAATGACTTAAAATGAGGGCTCTTACTGCAAACGCTCTAGCGTGGCAGCTCACCCCATTGACCGGGATAGTCGTTTAATTGAATACGGGTCAATACTTTATTGGCCCCTATGTTATTTACAGATCTTGGTTTATCAGAACCCATTCTTCGCGCTATTGCTGAAGAAGGCTATACCAGCCCCACACCGATTCAAGCTAAATCCATTCCCGCAGTACTTCAAGGAGGAGATCTTCTAGCAGCGGCACAAACCGGCACAGGCAAAACAGCAGGCTTCACGCTCCCCATTTTGCAACGCCTTAGCTCTACAAAACCAAGCACAGGCAAGCGTGTCTTACGCGTACTGATTTTGACTCCTACTCGCGAACTAGCAGCCCAAGTTCAAGAGTCTGTTGAGACTTATGGCAAATACACTGGACTCAAATCAACCGTGATCTTTGGCGGCGTTGGTGCTAATCCGCAAATTAAAGCGATTGCTGGTGGCTTAGATATTTTAGTTGCCACACCAGGACGCTTACTGGATTTGATGTCACAAAAATGCGTCTCACTCAATCATATTGAAATTCTGGTTTTAGATGAAGCCGATCGCATGCTTGATATGGGTTTCTTACGTGATATCAAAAAGATCTTGGCCGCCCTTCCCAAACAACGACAAAATCTCTTGTTCTCAGCAACCTTCTCGACTGAGATTAAGGCCTTGGCAGATGGCTTACTCAATTCACCAGCATTAATTGAAGTGGCTCGAAGCAATAGTGCAAATGAAGCAATTGCTCAGCTGATTCATCCTGTAGACAGAACTAAGAAACATCCTTTGCTCGCCCATTTAATTAAAACCAATGACTGGAAGCAAGTATTAGTCTTTACTCGCACCAAACATGGCGCCAACAAACTGGTGACGCAATTAGAAAAGGATGGCATCACTAGTATGGCCATTCATGGGAATAAGAGTCAAACTGCGAGAACAAAAGCCTTGGCAGATTTCAAGGCAGGCAAGCTAACTGCGCTGGTTGCAACTGATATTGCTGCTCGTGGTATCGATATTGATCAACTGCCTCATGTAGTGAACTACGACCTACCAAACGTATCAGAAGATTATGTCCATCGGATCGGACGTACTGGTCGCGCAGGTTCCAATGGCGTCGCAGTTTCTTTAGTTTGCGTTGATGAGCATCAGATGCTCAGAGATATCGAAAAGCTGATCAAACAAAAACTGCCTCAAGAGATCATTGCGGGATTCGAACCAGATCCTAACGCCGTTGCCCAACCAATTCAGCTTCGTAGCCAACAGCACCAACAATCTAGAAAACCTAAGGCCGCAGGTAATGGTGGCGGATCTGGTCGCGCTCCAGCCAAGCGTAGCAGCCCTCCTAAACGCAGCTTTAATCGATAGAGTTTCTTCGGATATAAAATATTTTCATGACCCAAGATATTCAAACTACTGAACCTCGCCTAACATCTCTATCTCATGGTGGTGGCTGCGGCTGCAAGATTGCGCCAGGCGTTCTTTCTGAAATCCTCAAGAATGTTCCGCAACTACCGTTTCCTAAGGAGTTACTCATTGGTATTGAAACCTCTGATGACGCTGCGGTCTATCAAATTAATGAGTCTCAAGCGATCGTAGCTACAACGGATTTCTTTATGCCGATCGTAGATGATCCATTTGATTTCGGCAGAATTGCAGCAACCAATGCCATCAGCGATATCTACGCCATGGGCGGAACACCTCTATTTGCGCTGGCCTTAGTAGGTATGCCAATTAAAGTTTTATCCAATAAGACCATTGCCCGAATTCTAGAAGGTGGCTCTGAAGTCTGTCGTAGTGCTGGCATTCCGATTGCGGGTGGTCACACCATAGATTCGGTTGAGCCGATTTATGGATTAGTAGCAATTGGCTTAGTAGACCCCAAGAGAGTCAAGAGTAACGCTAGCGCGAAGCCTGGCGATGTATTGATACTAGGTAAGCCACTTGGTGTAGGCATTCTCTCAGCAGCCCTGAAAAAGGACATGCTAGGGCCTGATGGTTATCGGGAGATGATTTCCAATACCACTAAGCTCAATGCCGCAGGACCTGACTTAGCAAAGCTAGAAGGTGTCCATGCCTTAACGGATGTCACTGGATTTGGATTGGCAGGTCACATGCTGGAATTAGCAAGGGGCTCTAACTGCACTGCGCATATTGATTGGAGCCAGGTTCCACTACTCTCTAATGTAGAAACATTGGCTAATGATGGAGTGATTACTGGCGCTTCCGGTCGTAATTGGGAAAGCTATGGATCTGATGTTGGCATTCCTGCTAACTTTACGCCAGCACAACAAGCTTTATTGACCGATCCACAAACGAGTGGTGGCTTACTGGTTTCTTGTGCTCCTGAATGCGTACAAGAAGTCCTAGATATATTTAATCAACATCACTTCTTGGGTGCACGCGTCATTGGCCAGATGAGCAAACGACAAGAGAAACCTTTAGTGGTTTCTTGAAGCCAAATAGATCACTCCAGTAGGCCCATAGCTCTCTGAATGGGGCTCTTCAAATCTAAGCTGAAAGACATCTCCAGTGGAGTACGTTTTTCGATTGCCCTGAATTGTGATATCGATACTTCCATCGATCACTAAAGCTTTCACTGCGAATGGATGAGTGTGCTCGCCCAAAGCTCCATTGGGAGCTTGTCTTACTTCAACAGGATCAGGGTAACCTTCCCGCTGCAACATCTCAATAAACTGCGTTGTATTCATAATGTACGGTAGTGCACAAATAAAAAAGCCTAGCTGATAAAGGCTAGGCTTAGGGATGAATGCGCTTGAGAATTACTTCTTAGCTTCCATCGCCTCTTTTGTAGCGGTGATTTCTTTACGACGCTCTTTGCATGCGCCAGCAATTTCTTGCAATGCCTTACGAGCACGCGCTGCAGATGCCTTAATACCTTTTTCAATGAATTTTTCGTTTTCAGCTTTATATGTTTCAAAAGCAGCCAACAATGTATCGTGTTGTGACATCTTGTCTCCCGTTATCAAATAAATATTCATACCTACAACGAAGTCAGTATATCCCCATAAAAACACTCAGAAATGGCCTTTTTTATCAGGGATAACGCTTAGAAACGGCATTTCAGCCAAAATGGTTAAATAACAAAAATCCTGTTGGAGACACCCAAAATGCTCAGAAATATCCTATTTTTGCTGCTTGCCAGCACCCTTTCAGTATCGGCTGCCGCCCAGACTAGCACCTGGCCATCCCCAAATAAGCCAATCACCTTTATTAACCCCTTCCCCCCTGGTGGGGCTGTGGACGCCTTTGGGCGCCCTCTAGCCAAGCAGCTTTCTACCCAATTGAATGACTCAATCGTGGTTGATAATCGCGGTGGTGCGGGTGGCACTGTGGGCGCTGCAGCTGCGGCAAAAATGGCACCAGATGGTTACACCTGGCTTCTGGGGGCGGTGCATCACTCTATTGCACCAAGTATGTATGTCAACCTGCCCTATGACATTACTAAAGACTTTGAACCAATTGCCATTATTGGTAGCGTTCCTCATGTCATCGTGGTTAATCCAACAAAGTTCCCCAAAAATGATTTGAAGTCGATCATGGAAGAAATTCGTAAGCATCCAGGGAAATATAACTATGCATCAACTGGTAATGGCACCTCACAGCATTTAGCAGGCGAGCTATTCAAGATGCAAAACAAATTATTTATTACGCACATTCCTTACCGTGGCACTGGTCCTGCACTGCAAGACTTAGTGGCTGGTCAAGTGGATATGATGTTCGATACTTTAGCAGGTGCAGCGCCCTTTATTAAGAGTGGTCAACTGATCGCAGTAGCAGTGGCTAGCAATAAACGAAGTGAGGCCTTTCCAAATGTACCAACTGCTCAAGAGTTGGGTATCTCTGGATTTATCGTCTCTAGCTGGTATGCCATGTGGGCCATTAAAGGTACACCAAAAGATATCGTAGAAAAAATGAGTAATGAGGTTCAGATCGCTTTAGCCTCCCCCGAAATCAAAGAGCGCTGGGCGGGGTTGGGTGCGAGTGTTCCTAAAATGACCCGTCCTGAACTGGCAACTTATATCAATCAAGAAATCGTACGCTGGAGTGAGGTAGTTAAAAAATCTGGTGCAAAGCTAGATTAAATAAAAATATGAGTATCCCAACTAAAAACTATGCGTTTGTTCGTAACAAACTTCTCAATAAAGAAGAGATTGCTTTTTTGGATGTGCGTGAGGAAGATCAGCATGCTCAAGAACATCCTTTATTTGCTGCCAATGTTCCGCTCTCTCGTATTGAGATAGATGCATACGGAAAACTCCCCAGAAAAAATGTTCCGATCGTGACCTTAGATGATGGTGAGGGTGATGCCAAACTCGCTGCCCAGCGATTAATCAGTCTTGGCTATACAGATGTATCGACATTTGAGGGCGGCATCCAAGGCTGGAAAAAATCTGGTGGTGAGCTATTTAGAGACGTCAATGTTCCCAGCAAGTCTTTTGGAGAGCTTGTTGAATCTAAACGTCACACCCCTTCGCTATCAGCCCAAGAGGTTAAGAAGCTCCTAGATGACCAAGCAGATGTAGTGGTAGTTGATGTGCGCCGTTTTGATGAATACAACACGATGAGTATTCCGAGCGGTATTAGCGTTCCGGGAGCTGAATTAGTCCTACGTGTTCCCGAACTAGCGCCCAATCCGAAAACCAAAATTATTGTGAACTGCGCCGGCAGAACACGCAGCATCATTGGCACACAATCTTTGATCAATGCCGGCATTCCGAATGAAGTCAATGCATTGCGCAATGGCACTATTGGCTGGACTCTTGCCGGACAAGAATTAGATAAGGGTCAGAGTCGTAAGTTTAAAGAAGTCAGTCAGAGTACGGCAAGCGAAGCTTCAGATCGCGCTCGCCAGGTTGCAGACAGAGCGCACGTTAAACGCACTACTCTTGCCGAAATTGAGAAATGGAAATCTCAATCAGAGCGCACTACTTATTTCTTTGACACCCGTACACCTGAAGAATATGAAGCAGGCCATCTTCCCGGCTTTCGTTCCGTGCCTGGCGGCCAGCTCGTACAAGAAACTGAGATGGTGGCACCCGTGCGCGGCGCGCGCATTGTGTTAGCCGATGCTACTAGCAGTGTCAGAGCGAATATGCCAGCTTCCTGGTTAGCGCAAATGGCGTGGGATGTTTATGTCGTGGATGGCCTGAAGATATCCGACCTGAGTGAAGCAGGCACCTGGAAAGCTCCCTTACCCACACTACCTCAGGTTCAATTCGTAGATGCCGCTACGGTCTCTCATTGGCTCAAGACAGATAGCAATACGATTGCAGTAGATTTCAGTACTCACGCCAATTATGTGAAGGGTCATATTCCAGGAAGTTGGTACGCATTGCGTTCACGATTAGCTGATGCAATCAAACAGCTTCCCCAAGTTGACCGCTATGTGCTGACGAGCACACCAACCCAATTAAGCATGTTTGTTGCACAAGAATTTCAATCACTCTGCAAGGCTGAAGTCTTGGTATTAGAAGGCGGCAATGCTGCCTGGACTAGCGCAGGTCTGGAGCTCGAAAAAGGCCCTAGTCATTTAGCCTCCCCACCATTAGATCGCTATAAGCGACCTTACGAGGGCACTAGCGTCGACCCTGCTGCAATGCAAGCCTACCTAGACTGGGAGTTTGGTTTAGTAGATCAACTAGGTAAGGATGGCACCCATCACTTCTGGGTTCTCTAGCCCTTGCCCTTAATGAGACTTTCCATCTTGATTCTGAGCGTTCTAGGATTAACGGCCTGTGAGCGAGAAACTTACACTAGCTGGAGCTGTAATTCAGCGGCAGAGTTGAAAGTTTCTATGGTGCTCAGAAAAGCCCGCATGGAATTAAAAGACCTCAAGCTCGACTATTGCGGCAGTCTAGGCAATCAAAGCTATTTCGACCAAAAATGTCCTTCACTGATTCAAGAGTCTGCTTATACATTTACTCCATCCTCTGGAGTACTTATGAGTAAAGACCAAAATTACCAGTGCAACGCACTATAGACAGATGAACCCACTTAGCCCTAAAAAACTTTTACTGACCAAATGGACGGCAGTAAAACCCATTGCTAAACAGAAACATTTCCTAGTGAGTAAAGTCATTCTGCCAGAACCTCCTAACGAAAAAATTGAATTTATCGAAATTGAAGCGGTGTACTCAAAAAAGGTTCAACTCATTGCCTGGCGAGACCTAACCAACAGTGAGCTATGGATCCAGGGCTGGCAATAAAAAACCGCCTCTGATTTGAGGCGGCTCTTTAAAAAACGCTAAAGTGATTAATCAGACTTCTTTTTTGACCCTGAAGATTTTTTAACCATCTCGTCAATATTTTTTTCTGCAGTATCAGCAACTTCATTAACAATACGGCGACCTTCTTTGAACATCTTCTGGCCAGTGGTCGACATCTCATGAACCACTTTCGATAATTTTTCTGCCTGTGCTGGCATTTTATTTTCAGCATCTTCAAGCCAAGTTACTAGAGAAGCGCGGACCTTCTCAAGATGCTTCTCTGTTTCATCGGCAGCGCTGTCGCCAAGATCTTTGAGAACTGATTTCACCTTCTTCTGATAAGTAGCTGCACGTTTAGCCGCTTCTTTAGCAGCCTCTGCTTGTAAATCCTTTAACTTAGCTAAATCATTTTTAGCGGCTGACTTTGCGCTTTCTAAAGCATTTTTCATGCCCCATTCCATCTCTGCCATATGATGTTCGCTGAGCTTCTTAGCAGCCTCTAATAAAGTATGCGAGTAATCAAACAATTCTTTTGCTTTTTCGCGCTGCCATTTTTGCAATTCTTTTGCATCCATTTTTATGCTCCTATCAATAAAGGGTCTAGAAAAAGCTTCAATTCCACTGTATACCGAAATTAGCAAACTGCCAATTGCTTCTAATTTAAGTCACTAATATGACAATATAACTATTTGGATGAGAAGCCAAGCTAATACCTTAATCTAGCTTCGCACCGGCTTGATTTACCACTTTTGCCCAGCGCGGCATTTCAATGGCAAGAAATTTTGTAAATTGATCAGCATTGAGATAGGCTGGATCAGCCCCCTGCTCAATCATTCTCTTTTGTATCTCAGGTGACTCTAGAGTCTCTTTAAAAGCCTGGCTTAATTTGTTTGTCACATCAGCTGGCGTCCCTTTAGGAGCCAGAATTCCATAAAAACCAACAACCTCCAGATTGGCTACGCCTGTTTCAATCACAGTAGGCGTATTGGGTAATGCAGCATTGCGTTTTGCACTGGTCACTGCCAATGCTTTTACCTTGCCCTGCTTCGCATAGTTTGCAGCCTGGGGAACAGACTCCGCCATAAATTGGACATGGCCTGCAATTAAATCTGTGAATGCTGGTGCACTTCCTTTAAATGGAATATGCACCATAAAAATACCAGTCTCACTTTTGAGCATCTCGGGAACTAAATGCGAGATACCGCCATTTCCGGCAGAACCGTAATTCAACTTTCCGGGGTTGGCTTTGGCATAGGCAATCAATTCTTTTAAAGAATTAGCAGGTACATCTTTATTCACAATTAATGCCAGAGGTTGTTGGGCAGTTCTGGCAATGGGCTGGAAATCTCTGAGAGTATCGTAAGGTGCTTTGGTATAGATGGCTGGATTGATGACCATCGTGCCAGTATTTGCCAAGAGTAGCGTATACCCATCTGGCAAAGACTGCGCTACAAATTGGGCGCCGACAGTACCACCAGCGCCTGCTTTGTAGTCAACAATCACTGTCTGTCCAAGAGCAGACTGCAGCCTATCCACTAAAAGACGAATATGTGCATCCAGGGGGCCGCCTGCCGGGAAGCCAATAATAATTTTGATCGGCTTATCAGGGTAAGCAGCTTGCACATGAAACGTAAATGCCATGCTGATACTGAAGAGCAATGTCCTGATAACATGTGTGGGCTTAAGCATAGAAATCACACGGGTAATTTAGTTAGATACACTTTACCTCAAACCTACTTTAGAAATAGAAATCAATGGATAGTCTTTTACAGCTAATGAGCGATCCCAATGCTTGGGTAGCATTTTTAACACTTTCTGCCCTAGAGATCATTCTAGGAATAGACAACATTATTTTTATTAGCGTCATTGCCAATAGACTCCCTGTAGAGATTCGGGAGAAAGTCCGACAGTTTGGCCTCATTTTTGCCCTAGTAACTAGAATCTTGTTACTACTCAGCCTTTCTTGGGTAATGAGCCTTACCAACCCCCTCTTCAGTATTAACGACCACGCTATTAGCGGCAGAGATCTGATTTTATTACTAGGAGGCTTCTTCTTAATTTGGAAAGCCTCGAAAGAGATCTATGTTGAAGTAGAGCTCAATGAAGAGCATGATGAACAAGGTGATACTAATAAAGCAAACCTGAATAAATCGATGTTTTCTTTATTTGTGGGTTCCGTTGTACAAATTGGCATATTGGACATCATCTTCTCCCTAGACAGCGTCATTACTGCCGTTGGTATGGTTGATGAAATTAGCATCATGATTGCTGCAGTACTAGCCTCTGTAATGATCATGTTGATTGCTGCAAAACCGATTGGTGATTTTGTACATCGCCATCCTTCGATTAAAGTTCTGGCTCTATCATTCCTCACTGTTGTAGGCGTGGTACTGATTGCGGAAGGTATGGGCGTTCATATTCCTAAAGGATACGTATATGTAGCAATGGCCTTCTCGCTCTCCGTAGAGTTACTCAATATTCGCTCTCGAGGAAAGAAGAAAAAGTAAGTCTGGCTTAAAGAGCTTGGGCACAAACAAAGCCGCTTGCCCAAGCCCATTGGAAGTTATGGCCGCCTAGGTGGCCGGTAACATCTACGCACTCACCGATAAAAAATAGTCCTTCGTGTGTGCGTGACATCATCGTTTGACCATCTAAATCTTTGGTATCTACACCGCCTAACATGACCTCAGCCTTTTTCCAGCCTAAGGTTCCAGCAGGCTTTACAGACCAATTAGTGAGCAACTCTTTTAGAGCTTGACGATCTTTTTTAGATACCTCAACCCACTTACGACCACTTAGATTTCGTTGCTCAGCAAATGCTTTAGCCAAGCGCTGCGGCAAAACAGAGGCCAGTATATTTTCGGTGAGCTTTAAGCGATTATCCTCATCATTAAATAGCGCATCACAATTAAATCCGCCAGCCACTTCAACAGCGCCAAGCCAATCAATATGAATCGCTTCACCCTCGACCCAAAAGCTACTTGCCTGAAGAACTGCTGGGCCAGATAAGCCTTTATGAGTCAAGAGTAGGTCTTCGGTAAATCGGCAGGCGCCATAACGATGGCCTTTAGAGCCGGATGCAATTCTGATGGGAACACTTAAACCAGCCAGCTCATTCAGATTGCCGAAAGTTTCCGCGGTAAATGATAGCGGCACCAATGCGGGTCTTGGCTCTACTACCGAGAGTTCAAACTGTTTAGCGATATCTAAAGAGTAAGCAGTAGCGCCAATGGCGGGAACCGGTAAGCCTCCCGTTGCCATCACTACGGTCTTCGTTTTTTCGATACCTGTATTTGTATGAACCAACCAGCCTGATACTTCTTGAGTAATCGCCTCAACAGAAATAGGATTACGAATGGTGACCTTTCCCTTGGCGCACTCTGACATGAGCATATCGATAATCTGCTTAGCAGAATCATCGCAAAAGAGTTGTCCTTGATGCTTCTCATGATAAGCAATCCCATATGAGTCAACGAGCTTGATAAATTCTTTTGATGGGTACTTTGCAAGTGCACTTTTAACAAAGTGAGGATTGAGTGAAAGGAAATTGGCTGGGCTACTATGCAAGTTAGTAAAGTTACAACGTCCTCCACCACTAATACGAATCTTCTCGCCCAGCACTGGGGCGTGATCAAGAACTAAAACCTTTTTTCCTAGCTGACCAGCAACTCCGGCGCAAAATAAACCGGCTGCACCACCACCAACAATGACGGCATCCCATGTCTTAGTCATCACTTATTTAAAACGGTTAATGATGTCAGAAGAAATATTGAGTTTTTCCATATGACGTTTGGTATAGGCTTGCCGAAAATTTTTCGTCATCGAGATCATGGCTGACGCAGTCCAAGCAAAAGCAAACATGCCGGAGAAGGCAATAATGACTGCCAACATTTTCCAACCATCCGGCAAGATGTCTTCCATAAACCCCATTGCCGTATAAGTACTACCGCTAAATAAAATACTCTGGCCTAAAGCTGGGACTAGTTTTAGAGCATAAAGCGAAATTCCCCAGAGAATAATTTCAGCAATGTGGGTTAAAAATAAACAGAAAATGCCAATATAAAAACAGAGCGTCACCTCTGAGTATTTCTTTTCTGATAAATATAGAAATGATTTGACCTCATAACGCTTCGTAATTTGCAGCAATACAAGGCCATGAAGAACCATCACTAGCAATAACATGATGGCGCCTAGAAGGTAGCTGGGTAAATCTAAAGTGGTGGCGATGCTGGCGTCTTGTGGAGTCATGATTGGGCTTTGCGCTATTTTACAGACTAAGCAATTGGAGCAATTAAAGCTCTCACTAGCTTAATTGGTAATGATTTCTGATAATCGCCCAAGACTCTTGCGCAGTCTCTGCAAAATGAATGACCTGCATATCACTCTCATCAATCACACCAAAATCAATCATCTGCTGAAAATTCACCATCTCGGCCCAAAACTCTTTCCCCACAAGGATGATAGGAAAGGAAGTTACTTTTTTAGTCTGCATCAAGGTGAGCACCTCAAAGAACTCGTCAAATGAGCCGAAGCCCCCTGGAAATACGACGATTGCCCGCGCCCGTAACATGAAGTGCATCTTGCGCAAGGCAAAGTAGTGAAAACGAAAACTGAGGCCAGGGCTGATGTATGGATTGGGGTGCTGTTCCCTGGGCAAGCTAATATTGAAACCAATGGTTTGATCCCCTGCTTCAAATGCACCCCGATTTGCTGCCTCCATAATGCCAGGACCACCCCCAGTACAAATATGTAATTTATTGGAGCTCTTATCTTGAGTAGCGTTATAGCGAGCAACTGTGGCACCAAACTCACGAGCAGATTCATAATAGCGACTATGCAGCAGTGCTTTATTTGCTGCAGCTTTCTCATCTACCGTTTGTGCACTCCTTTCCATCTCCAAGGCTTTTTCACGACTAACAAAGCGTGTTGAGCCAAAGACTGTAATGGTATGGTCAATCCCATGCTCATTTAGCAAAATTTCTGGTTTTAAAAGCTCCAATTCAAAACGAATTCCAATAGTTTCTCTGCGGGCTAGAAAAGCTTCATCATCAAATGCAAACTTATAGGACTCTGCGGAAGTCTCTTCAGAAATGTGATGTGGCTCAGGATTTAGAAAATCGGTAATGGTCTGAGCATTATTGGTGGGGAGCTTTGGGCTCATATTCTCGCCTTTAATATCGGGATCATGTCATCTTACCTCTTAGTTTTTGAAGCGATCGGACTCGATTACCTTCCCTAAAACTTAGTATTAATACCTAAATGGCCCTGATCAAGAGGCGCTTAGGGCCATTTGGGATTTACCCCGATGCCAACAAGGGTTAATATTGACCTAATTTCAACCAAACTGAAGGAAAAGCAATGAGCAATCGTTCTCTTATCATCATGGTACTAGTATTAGTTGGTGCCACAGCCTATTTACTCATTAAAGGTGACGGCGACATTGATATGGGCGGCGAAAAGCATGGCGCAGAAGCAGTTCATATAGAAGATGCTAAAAAAGCAGCAGCGCCAGCAGCTCCGGCAGCAGATGCTAAGAAATAATTTTCTATCGCTAAATGAAACCGCGGTGCGCCGCGGTTTTTTTATCTCTAATTGAATATGAAATTCTTACTCGGTCTTACTCTTTTCTGTATTTCACAAATCACGTTTGGCCAGTCATCTCAAGCTATGAAACCGATCGATCCCGCCACCCTCAAATCATTTGCGCCAAATGGCACTCTGCGTGTTGGAATCAATCTAGGAAATCCCGTTCTGGCGAGTGAAGATGCTGCCACTAAGAAACTGAGTGGCGTCACGATTGATATTGCCAATGAAATTGGTAAACGCATTAGCTTGCCAGTACAGTTCATTCCATATAAAAGCGCTGGTGCGACTGTCGATGGCATTAAAAATGGTGACCTTGATCTAGTGTTTGTTGCTATTGACCCCGTACGCGGCGTTGATGTTAGTTATACCCCCGCATATATTCAAATTGAAGGCGCCTATATGGTGAAATCTTCTTCTGCTTTAAAGCGTAATGAGGAAGTGGATGTTGCTGGCAACGAAATTATTGTCGGCAAAGGGAGTGCCTATGACCTCTTCCTCACACGAGAAATCAAGAATGCAACCCTACTAAGAGCCGCTAACTCACAATCAGTAGTTGATGACTTCATGCTTGGTAAAGGTAATGTTGCAGCTGGCGTAAAACAGCAGCTAGAAATTGACGCTAAGCGCTATGAAGGCTTACGCATGCTGCCGGGGCGATTCATGGTCATTAACCAAGCTATAGGGGTTGCTAAAGCAAGACCTGATTTTGAAAGAACGACTCTGTACTTAAGTGAAGTCATTACACAATTGAAGCAATCTGGATTTATAGCCAACTCACTGCAACGCCATCATATTCAGGGTGCGAAAGTGGCAGACTAAAGTGGGCTCTCAGCTCAACATAGATAGGTATGCAAGCGCTCAGGAATAATGACGTTTTTCCAGCCCAGCTCATCCCGAATACTTTCCGCAAACACCGAAGAGGATTCGGGTTCACCATGAACCACAAAGATTGTTTTGGGTGGCGTCCTAAAGCCCTTCAGCCAATCTAATAAACCAGCTTGATCAGCGTGGGCAGATAAACCTCCGATGGTATGAATAGAGGCTTTCACTAAGACCTCCTCACCAAATAAGCGCAGCTTTTCTACTTTATCCACTAAGCGCCTACCTACACTTCCATATGCCTGAAAGCCCGTGATGATGATGGCATTTTGCTCACGCGGTAGATTGCTTATCAAGTGATGAACAACCCGCCCAGCATCGCACATACCACTTGCTGAGACAATAATGGCTCCCCCTTTGATTTTATTGAGGGCTTTAGACTCCTCAACATCAGCAATGAATCGTAAATCGACAGCCCCCGGATTGGCTTTGTACCAATCGAACGTTGTCCGAGACTGGCTATCTAGTTGCGAAAAGAAATGTTGGGTTAAATGTGTAGCAGCAGTTGCCATTGGGGAGTCTACCCAAATGCTGAGATGCGGTAAGCGCCCTCTTTTTACCAAATCAATCAATAAGAATAAGATTTCTTGTGTTCGACCGACTGCAAAAGCAGGCATCACAATATTGCCATGCGCTGTCATCGTTGATGAAATCACCTCAACTAGTTCATCTTCGGTATCTTTTAAGCTACGATGCTGGCGATCACCATAAGTTGACTCAACGACTACTACATCAGCACTTGCAATTAAATCGGGATCGGGCATGAGCACTTTGCCTTTCATCCCAATATCACCCGAAAAAACGCAGCGCTTCTTTTCAGCATGATCTTCAGTGATATCAATTACAGCGATTGCTGATCCCAAGATATGCCCTGCATTTCTAAACTCCAATTGAATGCCGGGGGCTGGCTCTACCACCTGCCCATACTCCAAGACTTCAAATTGGGCTAGAGCGAGCTCAACTTCTTCTCGAGAATATAGTGCGACAGGCATTTCTCCTCGCCACTTCCCTGCTTTTTGTTTTCGCTCTGCCCTATCAACATCAGCACGCTGTAGATATGCGCTATCCGGCAGAAGAATTTTCAACAATTCAAAGGTGGCAGTAGTGCAATAGATGGGGCCACTAAAGCCCTGAGCACATAAACGCGGCAATAGCCCACTGTGATCTATATGCGCATGCGTTAACACCACAAAATCGAGATCTTTAGGAGGGTATGGCATGGGCTCTAAATTCTTATTAGTAGCCTCTCGACCGCCCTGAAACATCCCATAATCCACCATAAAGCGTCTCTGCCGGCCGGCTAACATGATCTCTACTGAATGGCGTGATCCAGTGACTTCACCAGCGGCCCCAAGAAATTGAATCTTCATAATTTGAGCATACTCTCTCTTACAATTAACTCAAGCATCCTCAATCAGAGCGATACTATTAATATGACTTCATCACCATCCAAACTGAACGCTCTTGAATTGATCAAGCTCTTAAAGCGGGACGCTGCTGAACATAAAGGCAGTGCAGGCAAAGCTCTATTAATTGGTGGTGCACCCGGTATGGCAGGTGCCCTATTGCTTGCTGGTAATGCCTGCCTTCATCTGGGCGCTGGCTGGACGATGCTAGAGATGTTTGATCCAGCCTCTGCGCATGCGTATCAAGATTCTCCTGAACTCATGATTCATTTAGCAAGCTCAGAGATTGATAGTAGATTGGTTAATACCCAGCCAGATGTCATTGCTATTGGCCCAGGATTGGGAAAATCTGATCTGGCATCTGCGTGGCTGATGGGTGTCTTGCGCTATCCAAGAATCCCCTTGATCATTGATGCGGATGCACTCAATCTCATTGCAGAATCAATAGATCTTTTAGGCGGATTGCAAAAACGAAATCAACAATTTCCCGGTCAAACTGTTATCACACCACACCCCGGTGAAGCAGCAAAATTACTGGGCATCAGTTCAGAAGATGTGCAAGCGGATCGCTTGAGTGCTCTAGAAAAATTAATCGCAATGACCCAATCGATTGTTGTTCTCAAAGGTCAGCATACATTGATTGGATCTCCCAGGAATACCGCCCTGCAGTGTCAAGAAGGTAATCCCGGTATGGGTGCTGGCGGAATGGGTGATGTTCTCACAGGAAGTATTGCCGCAATTGCAGCCCAGGGCGTTCGCCACCAGCTCAATTTATGGAAATCCACCAATATTACCGTGCAGTTACATGCAACAGCAGCTGATAGTTTGGTTAGCAAAGGTATTGGGCCGATTGGATTAACCCCGTCAGAAACTATTATAGAGATGAGAAGCTTGCTCAATAAGCTGTTATAAAGTCCTATGCAATCAGCCAGCACAGTACAACATCAACGTCGCTATCTCTATGGCATCTTGATGGCCGGAGTCGGCTCGATACTCTTTTCTGGCAAGGCTATCCTCATCAAACTTGCATTTGGCTATAGCGTTAATGCAGAAACGCTATTGGCCTTACGCATGCTCATGGCGCTTCCGATGTTCTGGGCAATCTATTGGTGGGAGTCCCGCAGAAAGCCCATGAACCCACTCACCTGGCCTGATCGGTTTAAGTTATTTTTCTTGGGTTTCTTGGGTTATTTTTTATCGAGCTATCTAGATTTTCTAGGATTGCAATATATCTCCGTTGGGCTTGAGCGCATTGTGCTGTATCTAACCCCCACTATCGTGCTTCTGATTTCATACTTTGTTTTACACAAAATCATCTCTCGCTTGCAGTGGTATGCACTAGCAGTGGGTTACCTTGGTGTATTCATTGTTTTTATTCAAGATGCCAGCTCTACTGGAATCAGTGCATGGCTCGGAATGATCCTGGTGTTTGGCAGTGCCTGCTCTTATGCAATCTACATGATTGGCTCAGGCGAAATGGTTCAACGTATTGGTAGTGTCAGGCTTGTAGTCTATGCAAGCACTGCTTCCGCAGTCTTTAGCTTAATACAGTCATCCTTTTACAACCCAAGCGCTATCTTCGAGCAAGCCCAAGCAATTTATTGGTTAAGCCTTCTGAATGCCGGCTTATGCACCGTTATCCCGATGTTGCTCATCATGATTGCCATTAACCGAATTGGCTCACCATTAGTAGCACAAGCTGGAATCTTGGGGCCTGTATCCACCATCTTTTTGGGTTATTTTATTTTGTCTGAACCCATTACCTGGATTCAAATCAGCGGAATGGCCTTGGTAATGGCTGCAATGTGGTTATTAGTTCGCAACGATGATGCAAGAAAAAAGTCGCCGAACTCAATTGAGCAGAGCGACTTTGATAAAACGGAGTCCCTCAATTAAGGGGGAAGCTATTACTAAGTAGCTGCGTCTGAAGTAGGCTTAGCTTTCTTCTTAGATTTCTTTTTAGATTTTTTATCAGCTTTCTTTTCCTTCTTTGCTGCTTTCTTTGCTTTCTGCTCCGTCGCTTTTTCTGTCGGACTTGCTTCTGGAGTAGCAGCTGGTGCCGCAGCAGGAGCAGGATCAGCGGCCATCACTGACATTGGAGAAATGCCAATGGCTATAGAAATCAGGGTGGCCAGGCTAAGATGAGTGATACGAGAAATCATAGAATTCTCCAAGATGGTTTGTGGATGATTTGATAATACTCATAAATTTGTGATCACGTACATCATCAAAAGAAAAAGGCCATCGTGAGATGGCCTTTATTTTCTCTAGGGCAAAGATTACGCAGGCACTACTTCTGCCTCAGTAATTTTCTCGATAGCTGTAGCTAGCTGACCAACAGTACGGTCGACATGCGCCAATTTCTCTAAACCGAATAAGCCAATCCGGAATGTACGGAAGTCTGGTCTTTCATCGCACTGCAACGGAACACCTGCAGCAGTTTGTAAGCCCAGAGCAATGAACTTCTTACCAGATTGAATATCTGGATCCTTGGTGTAACTCACTACTACACCAGGAGCTTGAAAGCCCTTAGCAGAAACAGAGGGGTAACCTCTAGATACCAATAAGTCGCGAACCTTAGTACCCAGCTCTACCTGTTTTGCTTTGAGTGCAGCAAAACCCAGTGATTGCGTTTCTTTCATTACATTGCGTAAGATCTTGAGTGCATCGGTAGGCATCGTTGTGTGATACACGTGACCACCTTTTTCATAAGCCTCCATGATCTGCAGCCATTTTTTAAGATCCATGGAGAAGCTAGTGCTTTGAGTTGCATCAATTTGCTCGCGAGCTCTGTCGCCAAGTGCAATCAATGCGCAGCATGGGGAGCTGCTCCAGCCTTTTTGTGGGGCAGTAATCACCACATCTACGTTGCAGGCCTTCATATCAACCCACATTGCCCCTGAGGCGATGCAATCCAATACAAACAAACCATTCACAGAGCGCACAGCCTCACCAACTGCCTTGAGGTAATCATCTGGCAAGATAATTCCAGCCGAGGTTTCAACATGCGGCGCAAAAACGACCGCTGGCTTTTCTTTTTTAATGAAGGCCACTACCTCTTCGATCGGTGCCGGTGCAAATACACCCTGAGTAGAAGGCTCTAACTGACGGCCTTTGATGACAGTAATGTCATTTGTAATATTGGCTAGATCAAAAATTTGTGTCCAACGATAGCTAAACCAACCATTACGCAACACTAAACATTTTTTATTATTGGCAAATTGACGTGCCACAGCTTCCATACCGAAAGTGCCGCTACCGGGAACGATGACTGCAGAGCTGGCGTTGTAGGCGTCCTTCAGAACGCTGGAAATATCAACCATGACACGCTTGAACTCTTCAGACATGTGATTTAAGGAGCGGTCGGTATAAACAACCGAGAACTCTAATAAACCGTCTGGATCAACATTGGGGAGTAAACCTGGCATAGCAGTTTCCTAGGGATTTCTGTGGATAGACCTAAATGATACCGATTTAGGCGGCTTTTTGGGTAAACCTCCAAAAACTACCCCGAAAAATGCCTTTTTTGACCTTTTTACTACCTTTACTGCTGTTTTCTTCGCGAGGAAATAATAATTCCGCTCACGATCAAAGCAAACGCTAAGCCATGGAATAACTGCGGAGGTTCACCCAAGATAGCAGCAGAAAAAATTGCTGTAAATAATGGAATGAAATTCGCAAAGAAAGCGGCCACTGTAGGTCCTGCACCATTTACACCCAAGCCCCAGCAACGGTAAGAAATTAATGAAGGGCCAATAGCTACAAACAGAATTAAGGAAGCAGTCCAGAGGTTTAGATCTACATACGCCTGACCAGCAGCAATCTCAAATCCGTCAAAAAATCCCGTCCACAATAATCCTGCAAATATCTGCGCCATCAAAAATTGTGCCCAAGGCCACTGACGCTCGTTGCTTGAACCAGGCCTAGTTAACATCCAGCTATACCAAGCCCATGTAATAGTAGCCAGCATAATAAAAAAGTCGCCAAGCACTATTTGCATGGAAAGCAAGGTCGATAAATCGCCTCTCGTTAATACAATTGCAACACCGAGAAGCGAAATCACTGCCCCAACTGCCTGTAACATGCGAGGTTTGGTTTGGTAAAAAACTGCGCCAATGAATAACATCCAAATAGGCATGCTTGCGCCAATTAAAGTGACATTGATAGCAGTTGATGTCTCTAAGGCGAGATATAGCAGAGCGTTATAACTACCGACTCCAAATAAACCCAAGAGCAGAAAGCGCTTCTTGTTGTGCCATAAAGCACTACTGGGAGCAAAAACTCGCCAACCTAAGGGAAGTAGTAGCAATGCCGCTAGACCCCAACGCACTGTGCTCAAGGTGATTGGTGAAACAGCCCCACTGGCAACTAAAACACGACCCGTAATCGCATTACCAGCCCATAAGGCGGTAGCAGTCAATAAATACATAGTCGTTGCGAGGTTTAGTTGAGGCATTCGAAAAGATCAAAAATAGAGAGGCATTCAAGGACCCCAAGAGGGGTACTCTAGTATTGTAGAAACAAATCCCAGGTATTGCTAAGATAGAGCTTAATTAGGTAAATGCCCCATGTCAGAGGCATTCAACAGAAGGATACATTGTGGCAATCATTACCAATATCGAAGATTTAAGGGTGCTCCACAAAAAACGCACCCCTAAGATGTTTTATGACTACGCTGACTCAGGATCTTGGACCGAATCTACCTACCGCGCTAACGAATCTGAATTTCAGAAGATAAAACTGCGTCAACGTGTCGCAGTTGATATGACCAATCGAACCACGAAGACAACAATGGTAGGTGAAGAAGTAAGGATGCCTGTAGCACTTGCTCCTACTGGACTAACCGGCATGCAGCATGCTGATGGTGAAATTTTGGCAGCTAAAGCAGCAGAAAAGTTTGGTGTGCCTTTTTGTTTGTCCACTATGAGCATCTGCTCTATCGAAGATGTAGCGCAGCACACTACCAAGCCATTTTGGTTTCAGCTCTATGTCATGAAAGATCGTGGTTTTATCGAACGTCTCATTGAACGCGCTAAAGCTGCCAAGTGCTCTGCACTTGTTCTCACATTAGATTTACAAATTTTGGGGCAACGCCATAAAGACCTCAAAAATGGGCTGAGTGCCCCACCGAAGCTGACGATCGCCAACATGATCAATATGGCGAGTAAGCCACGTTGGTGCCTTGGTATGGCTATGACGCCACGCAGAACTTTCCGTAATATTGTTGGACACGCAACTGGTGTCGGTAATATGTCCTCTCTCTCATCTTGGACTGCTGAGCAATTTGATCCAGGATTAAGCTGGAATGATGTGGAGTGGATTAAAAAACTTTGGGGCGGAAAGCTCATCATCAAGGGAATCTTGGATGAGGAAGATGCACGCCTAGCTGTGAATACTGGTGCTGATGCCTTAATCGTTTCCAATCATGGAGGGCGACAATTAGACGGCGCTATCTCTAGCATTGAAGCGCTTCCAGGAATCGTATCAGCGGTTGGTAAAGATATCGAGGTTTGGATGGATGGCGGCATTCGTTCTGGCCAAGATGTTTTAAAAGCGTGGGCTTTAGGTGCACGCGGCACGATGATTGGTAGACCATTTCTATATGGTTTAGGCGCTATGGGTGAGGCAGGCGTTACCAAGTGCCTAGAAATTATTCAAAATGAATTAGATATCACCATGGCATTTACTGGACATCGCGATATTCAAAATGTGACTAAAGATATTTTGTACCCAGGAACTTTTTAAATTACACAGATCCTAAACTACCCTCTCCTTGTTTTTGGAATTTCATTTCTAGTATTTGCCTTGGCTGTGTGGTTTGGTAATGCCATCTTAAGCCGCTATCGCACTAAGGATACTGAGACTTCAGAAGATCTTGGAATTATTCAAACGGCGACACTCACCCTGCTTGCCTTAATTATTGGCTTTACTTTTTCTATGGCAATTGATCGTCATGATCAACGTGAGTTGCTTGAGGAGGGCGAAGCTAATGCAATTGGCACAGAGTACCTAAGAGCTGACTTACTGCCTCCAGAATTGGCGGCCAGCACTAAAGACTTACTTAATCAATATCTTGATCAACGCATTCTGTTCTATACCAGACACAGTTCCGAGCAGGTAAAAGAGATCAATCAGAAAACAGATGCAATTGCGCAAACACTCTGGAATGAGATATTGCCAATTACTCGTAGCAATCAAAGTCCTATGATCACACTGGTAGTATCTGGCATGAACGATGTATTTAATTCTCAGGGCTATGTTCAGGCTGCATGGTGGAATCGTATCCCCAATACCGCATGGGCCCTGATGATGGCAATCGCAATCTGTGCAAATACATTAGTAGGATTTGGAGCTCGGAACTTTAAGAAGAACATTGCCCTGTTCATGATTTTCCCTTTTGTGATCGCTGTCTCATTTTTCTTGATTGCTGACATTGATAGCCCGAGAGGTGGTGTCATTCGTATTGAGGCACGAAACTTGATTACACTGAAGAATGCATTAAATCCACAGACGAAGATCCAAAACTCTTCCCAAAGCGGTAATTAGCATCACCATAAAGGCGGTACATATGAAACGTGTTGTTGATGTATTCAAGAAGCATGGCCGTGAGCTTGTGTGGACCTATGTTATCGACCTTCAAAATGATGATGAATTTCATCCTGGTCAACTCGACTTTGAAGCAGAGGCTCTCAGACTCTCCCAGCTTGATAAAAGGGGTCTACCCAATGAACTGAGCGCTAAAGTCAGGCTAAATTAGGGAAATTACCCATACAGTTGCTATTGTTAATGAGATTCATTATCATTTAAAATGAATCTTTAATTAATAGCAGCTCGATATGTCCAAAACCCGTTATCACCCCGCATCCATCTTTCTTCACTGGTTTGTATTTCTGTTGATCATTGCAGCCTTGATCACCATAGAATTAAAAGGACAATTCCCTAAGGGCAGCGAAGCGCGTGATCTTTGTAAAAGTATTCATGGCGTGTTCGGACAGCTGATTTTTCTAGCCATGGCTCTTCGCCTGATACTCCGCTTTACCTATGGCGTTCCTAAGCCCACAAATCCAAAACCTGTATTCATCTCCTTAGCTCAGGCAATGCATTGGCTGATGTATGCCCTACTATTGATCTCCCCTATCTTTGGCATTCTGTATTTTCAGTAT
>CANFRA010000008.1 GCA_947449305.1 Burkholderiaceae bacterium | reverse complement strand
CCATCTGGATCAGAAATCTTTAATGCCCAGCGCATGATATCTAAGCTTTGGTCTAGAACAAGTCCATCTACATATAAAACAGGGACAGTCCCTTTCGGCGATAGTTGCAACATCGATTGCGGCTTATTTCTGAGTTCAATCTCTCGATACTCAAGCTGAACACCAGCATATTGCAGTGCCATCCGAGCCCTCATGGCATAGGGACATCTACGATAGGTATACAAAATTGGCATCATGGTTTGCTAAGATTACCAAATTAAATGACTATCTAAGACTGAATCGAAGTAAATTCTGCGGAGAATTCCTAACAGCATCATAATATTCCTCATATGACATTGACAGAATTACGCTATATCGTTGCAGTTGCACGTGAACGCCACTTTGGCAGAGCGGCAGATGCTTGCTTTGTTTCTCAGCCCACCCTATCGGTAGCCGTCAGAAAGTTAGAGGAAGAACTCAATACTCAAATTTTTGAGAGAACTAATACTGAAGTTTCAATGACTAGCTTAGGCGCACTCATTGTTGATCAAGCCCAAAGAGTGCTAGAAGAGGCGAATTCTTTAAAACATCTTGCGATGCACGGACAAGATCCCCTTTCTGGCCCCTTGCGACTCGGTGCGATTTATACGATTGCACCCTACTTGCTGCCCAGCTTGGTAAGGATTGCAAGAAAGAGATTGCCTAATGTTCCTTTATTTTTGGAAGAGAACTTTACCGTTCGCTTGCTGGAGATATTGCGCCAAGGCGCCCTAGATTGTTTGGTTTTAGCAGAGCCCTTTGCAAGCACTGGTTTAAATCAAATTGATTTATACGACGAACCATTTTTGGTGGCCGTACCTAAAGGTCATCCTTGGGAGTACCGCACCTCAATACCGCACCGCGAACTCAAGGAGCAAAATACTTTATTACTGGGAACTGGTAACTGTTTTCGAGATCATGTCCTGGGGGTTTGCCCTGAATTAAACCGCTTTGGCTCAGGCGCTACTCTTGGTGAACAACGCAGCTTTGAGGGATCTTCCTTGGAAACCATTCGACAAATGGTAGCCAGTGGCATTGGCATTTCCGTTATGCCTCGCACTTCTGTTGCGGATCCAGAAGCAACTGATCAGCTTATTCGGTATATCCCTTTTGAGGATCCCATACCGACTAGAAGAATTTGTCTTGTCTGGCGTAAGAACTTCCCCCGTGCTGCTGCAATGGAGGAATTAGCTAAGGTCATCCGTGAATCCGCTCTACCAGGCGTTACCTACCTTTAGAGCGGACTTTACTAGCTTAAGTCAGAAACTAAAGATGCCAAAGTTTCTAGTGGCAAAGTTTCAACATGCATTGGGTATCCCTTGTGATCGCAACCCACCATTAATTGAGCCCCAGCTTTCAAAGCCCTCTTCATATCACTGCTTAGATCAAAACGCATAAAGTGAACTGCTGATGTTTTCTCAGCTGTAGAGCGCTCTAAATCTTCATCAGCAATGGCATAGACGCGTGGCTGACCTTCTACCTCAATAAAGATCTGATGCTCAATACCCACTAATTTAGCTAGTGCGACCTTGCGATCCGCTTCATTAGGATATTCAATCATCATCGTTGCCTTGAAGTCAGAACCTCCTGGAACTAAGGGGTTATAGGCATTCAACTCATCCTCAATGCCCTCTTCCTCAAACGTTTTTTCTACGCGCAACATTTCTTGTATCTGATAGCGCATTAAAAACTCATTCTCAAAAATCATCGTCACATGATCACCAAGATGAACAGTGCGTAAACGACGCTCTTTGATTGCCTTCTCACGAAAGGCAGGACGCTCCTTGTGATAAGCCTCAAGACTCAGAAGGCTATCGCGTGTAATAGTTGCCATACTTTAATAATTCCTTTGTATTTTGATAGTGGTGCTTACAGACCGTATGCCTTAGCAAGTAAGGTGAGTGGATGCGCCATTTCTGATTTTGGTAAGCCCAACTCTTCCATGCCTTGCTCAATGTGATGGCCAGCAAGCTGACAATCTGAGCTAATGTAATTGGGCTCTTCCTCAGCCATTCTTTTGAAAACAGGTTTACCAATCTTCATTGCTGTCTCATGAAATTCTTTTTTGACACCCCAAGTACCAGAGTGGCCAGAACAACGCTCGACCACATTCACTTCCGTACCAGGAATGAGCTTCAGAGTTTCAGCAGTCTTCTGTCCCACGTTTTGCACACGGGAGTGACAAGCCATGTGGTAGCTAACGTGCCCTAACTCTTTGCTGAAATCTTTTTTCAGCAAGCCATCGGAATTGCGTGCCATAAAGTATTCAAATGGATCCCACATCGCATCTTTTACTAATTGTGTATCAGCACAATCAGGGAACATCAGCGGTAGCTCTTGCTTGAACATCAAGGTACAGGAAGGAATTGGCGTCACAATCGCATATCCTTCACGTGCCAATTTAGCCAACTTAGGAATATTCTTTTCTTTATTCTCTGCTACTGACTCCAAGTCACCAAGCTCTAGCTTTGGCATACCGCAGCAAGCTTCCTTATCTACTAACTCATATGGAATTTGGTTGTGATTTAGAACCTTAATGAGATCTTGGCCAATTCCTGGCTCGTTGTAGTTAATGTAACAAGTAGCATAGATAGCCACCTTGCCTGGCGTCTTAGCGCCATCAACTACTGGCCATGCGTCTGACTTCTTCGCCAACTGTGGGAATGTCTTAGGAGCGTATTCAGGAATCCAAGCATTCTTATCAACACCTAAGGCGCCCTCCATGACCAAGCGCGCAAGTCCAGTACTGTTTACTGCATTGACCGCCTGGGTAACAATCGGAATTCCAGCGAAGTGCCCAAGCTTGTCCGTAGATGAAAGTAGCTTATCGCGAAATGTTGCTTTGTCATCCTTAAAGTTCACCGCCTTTGCACGCAACATTAAATGCGGGAAATCAATATTCCAAGGATGTGGTGGTACGTATGGGCACTTCGTCATATAGCAAACATCGCAGAGGTAGCACTGATCCACCACCTTCTGATAGTCGGCTTTATCAACCTGCTCCATCTCTAGATCTTCAGTAGCATCAACCAAATCAAAAAGAGTCGGAAATGAGCCACAAAGACTGACACAACGGCGACAGCCATGGCATAGGTCAAACACCCGCTCCATTTCAGCTTCTAAATTAGCCTTGTCATAAAACTGGGGATTTTTCCAATCCAAGGGGTGTCTTGTTGGAGCCTCTAGACTGCCTTCACGTGTTGTCATATTCGTTCTCTAATGTTTTTCTGCATAGACTATGCAAAGTATGGCGCTAGTGTATGACCCAAAGATTCGATAGTAAAATTGTATTAATTAACAATTTCAATAGAAAATAACTAAATACACTGAAATCTGGGGATAAATGTGAAACGGATGGTCTTAAACCTTCAAATAGAGGCCTCAATTGAGGATATGCCCCCTAAAACCCCTTTTTAACGCAGTTTATGTGTTTTATTTTATTAATTGAAATATCTATATCAGTTGTTTTTAGCTATCAAGACAATACAAAAATACGATTATTAAGACCGGTAATTTTGTCCATAATGATTCCGTGGTGATGTTCTCACCCCTATTTCAAACAACCCGTTTTTAGGAGTCCTAAATGGCTAAAACCGTAAAAGGTACAAAGACAGAACAGTCTTTGAAAGAAGCATTTGCTGGTGAATCACAGGCAAACCGTCGTTATTTGTATTTCGCGAACCAGGCTGACATTGCTGGTGCAAACGATGTAGCAGCAGTATTCCGCTCAACAGCGGAAGGCGAAACAGGCCACGCCCACGGTCACATGGAGTATTTGATTGAAGGCGGTGCAGGCGAGCCAGGTACTGGTATGCCAGCGAAGACAGTTGCTGAAGCATTGCAAGCAGCTATCGCCGGCGAAACTCATGAGTACACAGACATGTACCCAGGCATGGCCAAGACAGCACGCGATGAAGGCTTTGACGAAATCGCTGATTGGTTTGAGACATTGGCAAAGGCTGAACGTAGCCACGCTAATAAGTTCACCAAGACTTTAGAAGCGCATTTAGCAAACGTTTAATTAATCGTTTGTTGTATCAAATAAAAAAGACTGCCTAGGCAGTCTTTTTTATTAATCAAACTAACTGAGCAACTCAGCTAGCTTTTACAAGCCCCTGCAATACTTCACGCACCTTCTGTGGAATCGACGTGGATTGATTACTTAATCGATCTACATACACATGCACAAAGTAACCTATTGCACAAGCAACATCCTCATGATTTTTAAAGATGGCAACCTCATATCTAGCACTACTTTTTCCTAAGTGGGTTACTTTCAATCCCACATGAATGAGATCCGGATAAACAATTGGCGCAAAGTATTGGCATTGGGTTTCAACAACTAAGCCTATTTCTTTACTATTTTGGAGATCTAAAACATCATGATCAATCAAATAACGATTGACTGCTGTATCGAAAAATGAGTAGTACACCGCATTATTGATATGCCCATACACATCGTTGTCGTTCCATCTTGAATGGACTTCTTCAAACGCAACAAAATCTGCACGAGTAGGTGGTGGTAATTTTTGATGACTCATAAGGCCTCTCTGTAAAGAGCATTCGCATCAGTTAAAGTAATCTCACGGGGACTATTTTGCAGCAAGCGGGTTTGGAGCATGGCATCGCTGGCCAATTGCTCAATATCATTCGAAGTAATCCCCACTTCTGATAATCGCTTTGGAAGCCCCAAGTCACCGGCAAGTCCGCCTAAATAATCAGCCAATTGAGATGCTTGCTCTGTAGTGGATCCTTGCAAACCTGGTTTGATGATTTGTCCAAGCTCAGCGTACATAGCATGCGCCTGCACGATGTTAAAGCGCATCACAGGACCTAACATCAAAGCATTGGATAGCCCATGAGATACATGAAATCTGGCGCCAATCGGATATGCCAAAGCATGCACACCGGCTACTGGCGCATTGGTAAAGGCCATACCTGCAAGGCAAGCACCTAAGAGCATATTTTCACGAACTAGGATGTCATCACCCGCATTGACCGCCGCATGAAGATTGCCAGCTAATAATCTGAGCGCTTCTTTTGCCAAACAATCAGAAACCGGATTTTTTAAACGCTTTGTTGTAAATGCTTCAATGGCATGTACCATGGCATCAATGCCGGTTGCTGCTGTGACATATGGGGGTAAACCTAGAGTCAGTTCGGCATCTAACAGCGCCATATCAGGCAAGAGCTTAGGGTCGACAACACCTTTTTTCTCACTCTCACTCACTGTGACAATAGAAATAGTGGTGACTTCAGAGCCCGTTCCTGCGGTAGTCGGAACTAGGATCAGAGGCAGCCGTGGGCCTTTAGCCATACCGATGCCATATACATCTGCTAATTTTTCTTTTCCTGGCGCCAAGAGTGCTACCAATTTAGCAACATCCATTGAACTACCACCACCGAATCCGACAATGAAATCTGCCTTACATTCTTGAGCGAGCTTTACAGCGCTATCAATCACAGAAACGGGTGGATCAGCCTGAACCTCTGAAAAGACTTTTAGAGAAAGTGCTAATTCCTTAAATTGAGGAAGCGCCTTGTTTAACAATCCCGCTGATAAGACGCCGGGATCCGTAACAATGAGAACTGATTTACCGCCGCGCTCAACAATCCGCTTCGCTAAATGAGCAGATCCACCCCGCTCTACGATGATCGACTGTGTGGAGTGGAAGTCAAATTGCATTTCTGTACCCTATAAAAATCCTGCCCAACTAATACAGAAATCATAACCCACGCAATCATAAGTTTTAGGCTAATTTACCCTGAAAACCTAGGGCTTGTACTAACTCATTCGCCCTGTATCAGAATAGTTAGCAATACTGCCACCCCTATAATGGTCTCATAAATTACAGTGAATAATTAAGGAGACTAAGGTGAACTATCAAACTTATTTCAAAAGAATTGCAGGCATTCTACTGAGCCTGACTGCTTTGACATCATTCAGTCATGCGGCTGATGTCTTTCCATCTAAGCCCCTCAAAATTATTGTTACCGCTGCTCCAGGAGGAACTACGGATATTGCATCTAGAGCACTGGCAGATCAACTCGGAAGAGAATTAGGGCAATCAGTATTGGTTGAGAATAAAGCAGGTGCAGCAGGAATTATTGCTCTGCAAGCATTAATCGCTAGTCCAGCAGATGGCTACACCATGGCGATGGGCAATATTGGTACAAATGCTATTAACTACGCTTTATATAAAAGCTTGCCGTACAAATCAGAAGACATGAGAGCTATAAGCGTCGTTTTAGCTACCCCCAATGTCATGGTTGTAAACTCCGCATTCCCGGCTAAGACCGTGGCTGAGTTCGTAGCATTAGCTAAAGCAAATCCAGGCAAGTATTCATTCGCGTCTTCTGGTAGAGGGCAGTCCATTCACATGTCAGGTGAATTATTTAAAAATATGTCCGGCATTGATATTGTCCACGTACCTTACAAAGGTGCAGGCCCTGCCCTCATTGATTTATTAGCTGGACAAGTAACGATGATGGTTGATAATTTGCCTAGCTCCATAGAACATATTCGTAGCGGCAAACTACGCGCCTTAGCAGTGACCAGCAAAACCCGTAACCCTGATTTACCAGATGTCCCTACTATGCAAGAAGCAGGCTATCCAAACTTTGAAGTGATTGCTTGGTTTGGATTATTCGTGCCAGCTAAAACGCCTCAGCCCGCAGTAGATAAAATTTATGCTGCACTGAAAAAGGTTCTGAATTCCCCTGAAACCAAAGGGAAGTGGAAAGATTTAGGTGGCTGGGGAATTGGTGATACCCCTGCCAATACTGATCTCTTTGTAGCGGCTGAAAAGAAAAAATGGGAAGATGTTGCCGTTCAGGCAAAAATCCCACGCGAGTAAATTACAGAATTATTTACTGCGCAGGTCTTAAGCCCAGCATCGCACGCGCTTCACTCGAAGAAGCTAACTCGCCACCCATGCTTTCAATAAGCGCTTTAGCTTTGAGGACTAACTCAGCATTGGTTTTGCAAAGAATGCCTTTGCTGAGATAAATATTGTCTTCCATGCCAACCCGCACATGGCCGCCATATAACCAAGCTTGAGCAACGATTGGATACTCTGCACGACTAATGCCAAAGGCAGCCCAATTGGCACCCTGAGGCAGTTGATCGCGCATATATAGCAAAGTCGCTGGATCGGTATTTAAGCCATACTTCACACCCATCACAAAAGTGAAAAGTCCTGGGCCATCAATCGTGCCATCCTGCAATAGGTCTTTTGCTAGATTAAGGTCGCCAGTATCAAAGATCTCTAATTCAGGCATGACTCCTGAATCACGAATCACCTTAGCCATCTTACGAACGTTAGAAGGCGTATTCATCACAACATCGCCGCCCGAGTTCATGGTATTTAAATCTAAGGAGCAAATATCCGGTTTTAACTGGGCAACGTGCTCTACCCTTTTCAGGGGATGGCACAAGGTGGTACCTGGTGCAAATACCTTTGGATCATCTTCAGTCGGAATATACCGACCACCAGGACCCGTAGTTAAGTTAATGATCAGCTCTTTATTTTTTGCCTTGATTAAACGAATGACTTCAGCGTAAAGGCCCAAGTCCATTGATGGCTTACCTGTTTCAGGATCGCGTACATGAATATGCACTACTGCGGCTCCTGCATCAGCTGCACCTAAGCAAGATTCTGCAATTTGAGCGGGAGTAATTGGCAAATAAGGCGTCATCTCAGGTTTTGTGAGATTTCCTGTTACTGCACAAGTTAAGATTGTTTTATTCATGGTTGACCAAAAGAAAATAAACGATAGAGGACTCTATCTTACAGTGATAGCACCCGATTCTTCTAAGGCCAGACATTAGATCATCTTTCTAAGAGAAAATCGCATATGCCGCCTAGTAAACCATCCTAAGGGATAACCCGAAAATTCTATTTCCAAGCAAATATTTAAGAGTAAGCTCTGTAGAAAAATAGTAGTTAAATATAAGAGGACAACATGAGATATCTCTATGGCTTTGCCACATTTTTTGTTTGCGCTTCACTTGCAGCCCAGCCAAAAGTTAACCCTACAGACCCTCAGCCAACTTGCTATATGTGTCCAGGGACTTTTATCCCTATAGATGAACTGAATGCCTATACCAAAAAAGCGATTCAAGAAGGTCACATTGACCAACAAGTGCGAGATATTGATATTGGCAAAGCAAGGGTAGGCATCGGCATGGTCTACCGCGGCAAGCTTGACGCCCCAAATCCAGATTCAGTAGCAGAACATGATCAAATTAGTGAGGTCTATCACATCATTTCAGGTTCTGGAACATTGGTACTTGGGCCTGATATCACCAAACGTCAACGCAGACCAGCAACGCAAAAAACAGTGGTTGAATTTAACGGTCCAGGAAATAATGGCAGCGAAATTCTGAATGGCATTTCACGCAATTTGCAACCAGGGGATGTCGTTGTAATCCCCGCAGGCACGGGACATTGGTTTACTGAAATTCCAGATCACATCAACTATCTGATGATCCGATTTGATCCAGACAAGGTCACGCCATTAAAGAGTGAAGCACAGTCGCTAAATTATCTTTCAAAACCAGCAAGCCGCTAGGGAGTTTATTGTGATAAAAATAATTCAACATGGATTTCTCATCGCATTGCTAACCCTTAGTTGCAGTGCATTTTCACAGAACCAATCTACTACAAAGGCACCACAATATAAAGTTGATGCTTCTTGGCCAAAGGCATTGCCAAACAATTGGATATTGGGGCAAGTAGCAGGAGTAGCTACTGATAAAAATGATCACGTATGGATTATTCATCGACCACTCACTATTACAGACGATGAGAAGGGTGCCACGCTAAACCCTAAAAGATCAAAATGCTGCACCCCTGCTCCACCTGTACTTGAATTCGATAAAAAAGGTAACTTATTACAAGCATGGGGCGGAACTGGCGATGGTTACAACTGGCCTAAAAATGAACATGGCATTTATATTGACCCCAACGGTAATGTCTGGGTTGGTGGGAATGATCAATCTGACCACATGATTCTAAAATTTACTAAACAAGGGAAGTTTCTTCTACAGATTGGCTCGCCCGGTACAAGTCTCGGTAGTAATGACGCTACTCAGCTTGGTCGTCCTGCCCATATGAATGTCGACCCGGTTGCAAATGAAGTATATATTGCCGATGGCTATTTGAATAAACGCGTCATTGTGTTTGATTCTAATACTGGAGCATACAAACGCCATTGGGGCGCTTACGGGAACCCTCCTAGCGATGAAAAAATGTCAAATTTTAATCCGACATCAACACAATTTGCCAACCCAGTTCATTGTGTTCGCCTCATGAAGGACAACACTTTATTTGTTTGCGATAGAGCAAATAATCGAATTCAAGTATTCGAAAAAAATGGGAAATTTATTCGTGAAATGGCTTTTGAAACTGAGACTCGTGGTTCGGGATCGGTATGGGATTTAATCCCTTCAGATGCAAGTGAAAAGTATATTTTGATTGCTGATGGCACCAATAACGAAGTTACTGTACTCGTTCGTGATACCGGCCAAAAAGTAGGTTCTTTTGGCAGAAGCGGCAGAAATGCTGGTGACTTTCACTGGGTGCACAATATTGCAGTCGATTCTGATGGCAGCGTATATACCACGGAAGTTGATACTGGAAAAAGAGCTCAAAAATTTACTAAATCAAAATAAATAGGCTGTTACTTGAAACATCTTTTTTTATCTGCACTCTTTTTAATGCTGAGCACACCTGCAATGGCACAACTTGAAGTCATGATCTCGGGCGGTTTTCAAGAGCCCTACACACAAATGCTACCTTCCTTTGAAAGGATGACTGGCATTAAGGTGATCACCAAATCTGGGGCATCTCAAGGCTCTGGTCCTAAGACCATCAAAGCGCAGCTACTCACTGGTACAACAGCGGATGTAGTGATTCTTTCACGCGAAGGACTGACTGAATTAATGGCTATGAATAAAATTGCTCCTAAATCAGATGTCGATCTCGCGCGCGCGCCTTTAGGGCTAGCAGTACCGATGGGCGCTCAGAAGCCAGATATCAGCACTCTTAAATCTTTCAAGGACTCACTAATTAAAGCTAAGAAAATTGTAGTTCCTGGAAGCACCAGTGGCATTTATTTAACGACAGAGGTTTTTCCACAACTAGGCATTCAGGATCAAATTACAGTGCAAGTGACTGATCGGGGCTCACAGGCTACTACCCTCTTATCAGCAAGAGGCGCAAATATCGCAATTCAACCTAGTAGTGAATTAATCAATGTTCCAGGGATTGATTACATCGGTCCAATACCCAATGATGTACAACTGATTCAAACTTTTGCAGCGGCCATCGTAATGAACGCTGCGCATCCCGTGAATGCTAGAAAGCTTATTGAATATTTAAGCTCACGAGATTCGGTTGGCCCCATCAAAAATAGTGGTATGAATGTCATTCAATAACAATAAAGGCAAGAGGTATCTATGCATAATCGCCGCTCATTTTTAAAGACCACTGGCAAAGCGCTAGGTGGATTATTTTTCTGCGGTTGTGGATTAGCCCACTCGGCCGACCTAAAGGGTGGAGCTCCAAAGAGAATTACTCCGGTATTCATTAATGGCAAGCGTATAAAGACAATTGATGTACATGCCCACTGCCTTTTCCAGGACGCTATTGATTTAATGGGGGATGAGGCTAAATCGGTTCCCCCGCCAACCAAAGGAGTTCCAGAGCATTTCATCAAAATCAATGAGCGCATTAAGGCTATGGAAGCCCAGGGCATTGATATGCAAGTGCTGAGTATTAATCCGTATTGGTATCGACAAGATAAAGATACCGCTGCTGAAATATGTCGCCTCAACAATTTACATTTGGCTGAGCTATGTGCAATGAGGCCGGATAAGTTTGCTGCATTTGCTTCACTAACAATGCAGTCTCCAGATTTGGCTGTTGAGCAATTGGTATATGCGGTAAAAAATCAGGGGTTACGGGGTGCTGCTATTGGTGGGAGCGTTCTAGGACAGGATTTCTCAGATCCCAAATTTCATCCGATATTGGCAAAGGCTCAAGAGCTTAATGTGCCCCTATTTATTCATCCCCAAAGTACACCGCAACTTGCTCAGCGCTTCAAAGGCAACGGCTGGATGTCTAATGTTATTGGTAACCCCCTTGACACTACCATCGCATTACAGCATCTGATTTACGAGGGTGTACTCGATAAATATCCTCAATTAAAAGTACTGGCCGCTCATGGCGGAGGCTTTCTAGGCTCTTATGCCCCTCGCATGGATCACAGCTGCTTTGTCTCGCCACAAAATTGTGACCCCAAGATCGTTCTTCAAAAGAAACCGTCTGAATACCTTAAGCAACTATATTTTGATTCACTAGTTTTCACACCAGAAGCATTAGCTTATTTAGTCTCACAGGTTGGTGCAAGTCAAGTCGTTATAGGAACAGATCACCCTATCCCTTGGGAGGAATTTCCTGTAGAGCGTGTTATGGCCACCAAAGGCTTGAGTAACGCCGATCGCGCAGGTATTCTTGGAGGTAATGCTGCCAGATTGCTCAATTTATGAGTAATCAACTAGATACGATCGCACCCCTGCGTGAGTTTGTTATTGAAATGACGAACTTGGTCTCTCATGAGTCAGCGGAACACAATCTCATCACCAAGGGCTCTGTACTACTCAAAAAACTCATTCAATCAGATTCGTGGCTTCCAGAATTTTGCACCATTGCACACCCTGAGTTTTATCAACAGTTCTTACTTCACGCAGATCCCTTGGGTAGGTTTTCGGTGGTGAGCTTTGTATGGGGCCCCGGTCAAAAAACACCAATTCATGATCACTGTATCTGGGGTTTGATTGGTATGCTCAGGGGAATGGAACAAGGGCAACGCTACAAGAGGCTACCTTCAGGTGAGCTGGTCACGGATGGTCCACAAACTGTCTTACGCCAAGGCGATATCGAAGCAGTGAGCCCTACTATTGGGGATATTCATGTAGTAAGCAATGCTGTCCCTGATAAAACATCGATCAGCATTCATGTGTATGGTGCCAATATTGGCGCAGTCAAACGACATACCTATGATCTCGTAACTGGGATGCCAAAGAGTTTTGTTTCTGGCTATTCCTCCAAGCAAGTTCCCAATCTGTGGGATCGCTCCGCCGAAATCAGAGCAAGTCTTAACTTAGCCAAGTAGTAAATTCTTCTGCGCCGACTCTTGGTGTATGAAAGGTGTTCACAATATCCGCGTTGTCGATATAGCCTAGCGCCATGCCACAGACCAACATCTCGTTATCTTGCGCTCCGATCAAAGGCAAAATAATCTTGGAGTAATCGTTCCAGGCGGCTTGCGGACAAGTATCTAAGCCCTCGCCTCTTGCTGCCACCATCAAGTTTTGCAAGAACATGCCGTAGTCGAGCATAGAGCCTTTACCCAACTCTTTATCAATGGTGAAGAATAAACATACGGGGGCACCAAAAGCCTGGAAGTTTTTGCGATGCTGTATATGCATTTTGTCTTTATCGCCTTTGGTAATGCCCAGAAGGCCATACAAGCTCCAGCCATTTTCACGACGTCGATCAATGTATGGACTAAACCATTTAGTGGGGTAGTAGGTGTAACCAGCTTGATATTCTTTTGCCAATTCAGGATTAGCAGCGATGCTGTCATAAGCGTCACATACCTTAGTACAAAGCTCTTCAAGTACCTTGCCTTCTAATACGTAAACTTTCCAGGGCTGGGTATTTGTGCCAGATGGCGCCCTAGAGGCAATGTTTAAGAGCTTTGTGATGGTGCCTTTTGAAACCATCTCTTTAGTAAATGCTCGAACGGACCTCCGAGAAATAATTGCATCCTGAACGCTTAAAGATTTCATTACCAAGCCCTTCATTTTCTTTTCAAACACATCCAAGGCATTATCGCCACACTAAAACCCATTAGGCGCCTCTGCCAATCTTACAACCATCTATTCCAGCCACTTGGTCCTCAGACCCCAATTTACCGTCCTGTTGAAATAAGCCTGAATTTGTGGGAAATTGAATAAAATGCGGTATATTGAAGCGAATAAGGCTCAATTTCTTAAAAATTCCATCATTACAATGGCGCGCAAATACCTGCTCACTCTATTAAGTCTGATGACATTTCAGGCTAACGCTTCATGGCAAGCAATAGAAGAAGATCGTGGATTTTTTTATGATCCTGCATCAGTCCAAACCATGGGTCAGCGAGTCAAAGTCTGGGGCCTGCAAAACTATGCCCAATCCCTTCCCCTGGGAAACCGAACCACTATGTCAAAGAAGATTCAAATTGAGGCAGAGTGTTTGCGGACACAATTAAGAACAGTTTCATATGCTTTCCAAACAGAACCCATGGGTGAAGGTGAAACTATCATGGGCTATCCCTTAACTCCAGCCAGTCCCTTTGGAAAATGGCGCTCACCAGAACCAAACTCATTTGAGCAGGCGCTCTTTAACCAAGTTTGTAGAAAACCGGCAGAGTCGCCAGCTCCTCAAGCCGAACCTATTGATCCCAATGCGCCCCTTGAGATCATTGATGAAACAAATTCCAAATCCTCTACTTGAGATTTAGGCTGTAGCCCGCCCAATTCTGCTATCAGCTAATTCGGGAAGTGGGCCAATATCCGGCAGTTCTTTTTCAATATTTTCTTGCTTTAGTTCATACGCCCAAGCTAATACTTTAGCAACCGCCTCAAAAAGCTGATACGGTACAGGCTCGCCAATTTCTAACTTGGCATACATTAAGCGTGCTAATGGGGGGATTCGGGCAATCGGGACGGAGTGCTCACGAGCGCTGTCCTGAATACGTAAAGCGATGGCATCCATACCCTTAGCCACCACTACTGGTGCAGCCATCTTTTCTTGGTCATAGCGTATTGCCACTGAATAGTGTTCAGGGTTAGCCAATACAACATCGGCTTTTTCGATCGCCGCCATCATGCGTGAAGTAGAGAGTTGGCGCTGCTTTTGTTTAATCTTGGCACGCAATTCAGGGGAGCCCTCGGACTCCTTGATCTCTTGCTTCATTTCCTCCTGGGTCATTCGCATTTGTTTCTGGAAGTTAAACCACTGGAAGAAAACGTCAGCCACGGCAATGAGCACCATGGGCGCTAATAAAATTAAGAATCCATAGCTAATTAATCTATAGGACTGAGAGAACGCAGTATTGATATCTTGGTTCACGATAAGACTAAAGCTACCCCAAAGGCCAACCATGTATGTCAAACCAATACCCAATAGTAACGATGCCTTGAGAATATTTTTGAGGAGTTCAACTAGAGTATTGACCGAAAACATTCGTCCAATTCCAGCAACGGGATCTAGCCGCGCAGCATTGAACTTAAAGACAAAATAAGGCTTAAATGAGACGAGAGTTAAGGGCGAGAGAACTGAGACAAACCAAAGTGGCAAAACCAGTAACAATATAACTACCGAAAACCAGAGAAAAGAGCCAAGCCCCCACTTAGCAATACGATCAAATAATTGATCGGGGGCGCCAAAGGTGAGGCCATCTTTGACAAGGTTTACTGTTTGATCAATAAACAGTGGGCCAAAAGCAATTAAAGCGATTGGTAAAACAGCAATGAGTGCAAAAGTTGTTAAATCGCGCGATTGGGGTAGCTGACCCTCTTCACGGGCTTTCTCTAGGCGCCGTTCCGAGGGTTCTAGCGTTCGCTCTTCTTGCTTATCGTTTTCTTCTGCCAAGGCTGGCTCCACGCATTAGGATGCATGAATCTTACCTTTTTCAGTGAATTGGATCAAATATCTTGTGAATTTACTTCTTTTTATCTTTAGATGAAGAAAATTCAAGATTTGGATCAACTGTTAATAGCATTAATTTCAGTCGATATTCCTCAACCATTTTGAGGGTGACATTAATTTCATAACATAGTGGCTTGGCAGCAGAATCCTTGTGGAATGCGCTGCGATATCCGCACTGAGTGCCATCGGGATGGGTGCTATAGGGACAAGGGCAAACGCCCTTGTAATTCGCGATTGACTCTTTAACGATGGCAGTACGAATTTGTGCGTCTGACATTGGCTTGTTTGCAAACGCCAAGGTTGGCAGCAATACAAGTGCGAAAAGAAGGTGGCGCATTACGTCGCCCTATAACAAACTAAGGCTTGGGCTGTGTCGCAGCCTTAGCATTTGGGTCTTTAGCTTGTGAGGCTTCCTTACCCAGCTTTTTCTTCTCTTTTTCTGCGGCAGCAGCTTGTTCAGGAGTGATGACTTCTTCTTTATTCGACATCATCTCTTTTGGAGTGAAGGCGGTGATGGTAATTCTCCGATTGAGCGGATTACGGGGGTCGTCTTTAACAAAAAGTGAGCGATCAGCATAACCAGTAACCTCAGCGATTTTATCTTCTGATAAACCGCCAGCTAATAACTCACGTCGGGCCGCGTTTGCCCTATCCGCTGATAACTCCCAGTTGCTATAAAGAGCGCCAGGGCGGTATCCAGAGCTATCGGTATGTCCTTCAACCTTAATCAGAAAACGAGATGAAGAAAGCGGTTTTCCAAGGCGCTGCAAGACTTGTGCAGTGGTTGCCTCTAAATTGGCGCCACCCAACAAAAACATCGGCTTTTTATTCTCAGCCAAAGTAATCGTTAAGCCTTCAGCTGTTTCCTCAATGAGAAGCTCATTACTATTTTTCATGAGTGTTTGATTTTCAGCAATAAAGGCTTCAATCTCTTTGCGCAATTCTTTCAAGCGCTCTACATATTTTTTGGCATCTTCAAGGACATCTTCAGGCGGCTTCTCATCCTTGCCTTTAGGGGCATCAGCGCCCTCCTTATTTGTCTTAGCATTTTTTGCTTGAACGTTAGATTTGCCCTTGAAATAGTCGGCGATATTATCCTTTTGAATCTGTGGAATCATGCTCACGATCCACATAATCAAGAAGAACACCATCATCGCTGTCACGAAGTCAGCATATGCAATCTTCCACTGTCCACCGTGATCTTTTTTATGACGACGGGTAGCCTGTCTTATAAACTGTACTTCAGGTTGTTCTTGATCTGCCAAGGGATATACTTAGAAAGATGAGTTAGTGATTAAGGAAGCTTAACGACTAGCGCTACGCATAATTTCACGAGTAGCAGTCTCCAGGGCGTCGTAGCTTGGCCTTTGATCCGAGAACAGAACCTTGCGGCCAAATTCAACCGCGGCAAATGGGGGAAACTTATTTAAGTAGGCCAATAAGATAGCCTTAACAGCGTAGTAGGGTCTTAACTCCACTTCAGCATCATGCTCAAGCACTTTAGCTATTGGACTCACAACAGAATAAGAAAGCAAAACACCTAAGAAGGTTCCAACCATCGCTGATGCAATTTTTTCACCGATATCTGGCTGATTGATAGACTGAAGTGCAATGACCACGCCCATAATCGCAGCAACAATACCGAAAGCAGGTAGGCCATCAGCTACGGTATGAACTGCATCCGACGGAACCATCAGCTCCTCTTCAAGTACCTCAATTTCTTGCTGCATCAAGCTCTCAAACTGAGCTAAGTTCATGGAGCCGCCCAACATCATTCGCGCATATTCAGAAATAAAGCTTGTTAAGCGAGGGTCAGCTAAAACTGACGGATAACGCATAAATAAAGCACTGGCTTGCGGATTTTCAATATCCTCTTCCACTGAGCGCATACCACCACGAGATATTTTTTGAACAATCTCAAACATCAAACACAAGAGATCTTGATTCGATTGAAGGTTGATTGCATTAGAAGCAAAAATCTTCTTTAAGGCAGAGGCGATTTTCTTAAGAACACGACCCTTGTTTGATGCAACCATTGCGCCAAAAGAGGCGCCAATAATGATGACAAATTCCCAAGGCTGCCATAAGTGATAGAGGGCGTTTAAAGCATCATCCGAATTCCAGCCGCTGCTATGAAGGCTCACACCAATATAACCGCCAAAAATGCAGCCTAGCGCTAAAAGCAAACCAACGGTTAAATTCATACCATATACCTATCAAATTTTGTCAAAAAGGGTCGATGACTGTATCTTAGCAAAAATTGACTGGGCAGCTTGAAGAAGGGCCTGGGACTTCCCTAGATTAGCTGAAGACTCGGCAATATCGGTGTCTAAAATCGCAGAACGAGCATCCTCGGCAATAACCTTTTTCAGGTCAACAGAATCCTGAGCATTTGTGACCTGGGCATTAATTAGGCCTATTTTTACCTGAGCGCCACGAACCTGGACTATAGAAGCATCCACATCGCTGGAGTCAGTTGCATTAGGAGGGGTGCCATTTTTGAGCTTAGCAACAATATTGTCCAATATGGTCAATACATCCTTGGTTGCTCCCCCGACAGAATCTCTCTCTCCATTCGGATCAATATTTCCCTCTTTATTAAGACGGTCACCATTTCCGTATACACCCATTGATTCAGCCAGACTCACGCCCTCTTCGACTGAAACATTCAGATCAATAGTTACTCTACCCAAAGAGTCGTTCTCATTAGCCATATTAATTAGGAAAGGTTGACCGCTGGTATCCTTAGCTTGTGCAAAAGATTGAATAGAGTCACGTAATGATGCTGCTTGTTGGTACATAGTAGTTGATAGAGTGCCTTGAGCAAATGCACTTGTGGATTGAACTACCACCTGCTTAAATTTTGCTAGTGCCGCATTAATGCTCACCAATTGAGCGTCTGTATTGCTAACGCGCTCAGCCATCTTTTTATTGTTAATAGAAAACATCTCATATTGAGATTTATCAAAATCAATCTTCATGCCATAGCCTACTGCTTGGGGACTATCTGATACATTTTGATATTTTTGGCCTGATGAAATCTGAGTTTGATTTTTCATCACATCACCAGCATGCTGCTGGATTGAAGTGATACTTGAATCATAAATTTGTTGAGTGCTAATTCTCATAAATGTTTAGACCTTTACCTTATGCACTAAGCATATTAAGCAGCATGTTAAACATCTGGTTGGCTGTTTGCATTACTTTACTAGCGGCACCATACATTTGCTGGAACTTCACTAAATTAGCAGCTTCTTCGTCCAAGTTAATACCAGATATAGACTCGCGACGATCCGCTAATTGTTTACCTACGACCTGATTAACCTTATCCAGATTCTTCCAGTTAGAAATTGTAGAAGCAATATCGCTGGTAATGAGACTAATCGGATTACTAAATTTACTACGCAATTGTTCAATACGATTGGCAGCAACAGCATCTACCGTAAAGTTTAAAGCTGCTTCCGGTCCATAAGAAAGCATAGATACAAACGAGGATGCACCGTAGCTCTTGTCATACACTTGATCATTTACTATCGCTGCAATCTCGGCGTTATAAGTTTTGGAGCTTGGATCGGCTGCAGCCATGATTTCTTCAATCTTTAACTGCCTTCCACCAACGTTACCTCGAGACCATTGGCCATTGGCGTCTTGCGCCCACGTATTATCCGATAGCGCCTCAGGAATATCTGTATTAGTAACTCCGCCAGAAGCCCTAAATCCAAATATCGGATCCATTGAAGTGCTATTTCCAGAGACATCGGCATTAGTCTGTACTGAATTAACATCCCTGAAGATTCCCAATGTCAGAGCGCTCAGCTCCCTTTGAACTTTAGGTAAAAAATCAGCAAGGATTGAAAATGTTGCGCCAATCTGACCTGACTGAAAAACGGTTTTAGGCTTGATGAACTGCTGACCTTGGCTACCAGCATTTTCGTTTGCTTGGATTTGCGTTGACAGAGGACCAATCAGATGACCTGTTTGTGAATCTTTGATATAGATATTAAATACAGCGCCATCAGATACTCCGACATCAGTATTAATAAACTGACTTGCGCTACTACGATCAACCAAAGAAACGCCAGCCATCTGGAAAGTTGCGGTTCCATCCTCATTAATGATTGTTGACCCACCTAGCAGATCTTGCAAACGCATTGTTAAACGATCACGCTCATCCAATAGATCTGCAGAAGGGGTTGTATTGCCAGGAGCCGAAGCAGACAAAATTTGTTGATTTACACGCTGTAATGCTGGAGCGAGAGTGTTAGCCTCATTCAAGATACCAGTCATGTTGACCTGAGTGCTCTTCTTCATCTCATTGAGATACTCATTAAAACTACCAATACAGTTAGCAAGTTGTGTGGCTGAACCGGCAAAGTTTTGAATATTAGTTAAGCTTGATGCATCGTTTGCAAGCGTACCTGCAGCATTCATAAATTTAGAGACGGCACCTGCAATAGATGATGAGGGATCCATCATCAAAGAATCTAGGCCAGAGACAGATTGCAATAAAGTATTGGTATAGCTGGACTTACTTTTTTGCTCCAACATCTGCTTTGTTAAAAGATTATCAACAAAACGGGTAAAGCCTTCGACCGCAAATGCTGTGCTGCCAAAATCGCGGGAATTTGGCGCCATTAAGCCAATCACGTTATTGGTGCGTCTGCGAGAGAATCCCTCAACATTAGCCCCACTCACGTTTTGGGAGGTTATGGTCATTCCGGCCTGGGCAATCTCCAGAGCAGAATACGCATTATTGATAATCGAAATATTATTGATGCTCACGAGGTTCCCAGTTTTCAGTATCAGCCATATTAATAAGCTATAGCCTCATCTCCTATTACGGATATTTCTATTAATTCATTAGTTATTTGCTTTAATTTGCTTAGCAATTTGGGACTGATTTAGAAGCTGCTCAGTCATCTTTTTTGCAAAACCCAAGCCATCACCCCTAGTAATCGTGGCCGCCAATTGATCATCGACCATTTCTAGGTAACCATTCCGATTTGCCCCTTCTTTAGGGTTAAATGGGGAGTTATGCACTTCTTTTAGCATCTGGCGTACCAAGGTGGTTTCAAAGCCTCTAGCAGCTTCGGCAACCTTTTCGGCCGTAGTCATGGCATCCGTCTTTCGGGTGTTTGCGGCATTATTAGTACCCAAATCCCATAAAGAGGAATCCTTAGAGGCTGAGGTTGACCCTAAAACAGTAGCCATTAGATAACCTCGAGCTCAGCCTTTAATGCGCCAGATACTTTCATGGCTTGCAAAATCGCAATTAAGTCTTGTGGAGTAGCGCCTAATAAATTGAGTGCCTTTACAACTGCCTCAAGAGAGTTGCTGTTCTCAGAGAACTTCACAGCGTTTTGACTACCACGCTCAATATTAATGTTATCAACCGCTGATGCAGTCGTAGGCTGACCAGTAAATGGTGCGGGTTGCAAAATCAAACGGGATTGATCCACTTTAGTTTCAACACGAACGGATAGGTTACCGTGTGCTGCAGCAAATGAACCTAAGCGAACCGCTTGATTCATAACAACAGAACCTGTTCTCGAGTTAACTACTACCTTAGCTGATTCTGGCAATGCTACAACTGGCAATTCCTCCAAGGCAGCCATAAAACTTAAGCGCTGCACTGGATCTGTTGGGGTGCGGACATTCATTGAGCGAGCATCTAATGGCAGCACGATGCCTTGACCAAAACGACGCACGATGGCTTCAGCAGTTCTTTGCATTAAAGAGTAATCAGCAGTCTTCAAATTCAACTGTACAAATTCAGTAGCCGCCTCAATTGGAACCTCACGCTCAACAAATGCACCACCAGGTACTCGACCTGCTGATAAATGATTGTTCTGACGAGCATTCAGATTAGCGTAACCGTAACCTGTAACCACTAAAGAGCCTTGGCCTTGGGCATACACTTGACCATCGGCCGCGCGCAATGGAGTCATCAACAAAGTACCGCCCTTGAGGCTGCGGGAACTGCCCATGGCAGACACAGTGACATCAATACGTTGACCAGGTTTTGGGCTTGCAGGCAATTCTGCGGTAACCATCACGGCAGCCACATTTCGTAACCAAGTCTGATTGTTATAGCCTTGGGTATCAGGAATAGTGACGCCAAGCGAAGACATCATCTGACGAATCGTTTGAATTGTGAATGGAGTCTGGGCAGTCAAATCGCCTGTACCATCAAGACCCACAACCAAGCCATAACCAACCAATTGGTTTGGACGCTCGCCAGCTATATCAGTTATCTCTTTAATACGCTGTGCATTTGCATCAGCAATATAAGCGGTATGCCCTAATACAACTAGGCTTAGCGCAATAAGGAGTTTAGGAAGATTCAAAAGTGTATTTTTCATGATGATCTATCAGAAAGGACTAGCTTTAAGGAACAAGCGGGTTAACCAGCCTGGCTCACGCACATCATCAGTAATACCTTTGCCGCGATATTCAATGCGGGCATCAGCCACTTGTAATGAAGACACTGTGTTATTGACTAAGTTATTCGGGTTGACAATACCGCCGAAACGAATGATTTCTTCCTCGAAACCAACAGCAACCTGTTTTTCTCCAGCAACAGCTAAATTACCATTCGACAAAACCTCGAGAACGGTTACTGTAATAAATCCATTAAATGCGTTAGATGCGGTACTAGTTCCTGAACCATCTTGCTGAATATTGCCGCCTAGGCCTAGAGTTCCCTTATTACTATAAGTATTGGAGCCTGGGCCAATATTAGACAAGCCAAATGAGCCAGCGATATCGTTTTTACGTTTCGCAGTTGCTCCAGAATTCTTACTTGCACTGGTAGTTTCATTCAATAAAACTGTCAGAGTGTCGCCAACATAACGAGCACGACGGTCCTCAAATAGCGGACGGTATGCACCAGTCATCGTGATTTGAGCTGCAGGAAACAAACTACCTGGGCTAGCACCACGCTCTGCAGGATCGGCTGGTCTTGCAGAAGTCTGAGTCTTGACCAATGATTGACGATCAGCAGATGCACAACCTGTTAAATAGGCTACTGCAATCAAAACGGGAATGAGAATAATTTTCTTAATCATCATAATTGTCCAATCTTTTGTAGCATTTGATCTGAGGCAGTGATTGCACGGGCCTGAATTTCATATAAACGTTGGGCAGCAATCATTTGTACTAACTGCTCAGCCACGTTTACGTTTGATTGCTCAAGATTTTTTTGAGCTACAACACCAGTACCATTCGTTCCTGGCACATTAATCACCGGGGTTCCGGAGGCAGGAGTCTCAAGGAATAAATTACCACCTGTTGCTAACAATCCATTAGGGTTAATGAAGTTTGCAACCACTAAATTACCAGCTGTATAAATCTTAGTAGGATCATCTAAGGTGTATTGAACAACACCGTCAGCACTAATAGTGATTGATGTACTGCCACCAGGAATGGTGATTCCATTACCAACTGTAAATCCTGACTGGGTAACGATTAGTCCATTTTGATCTTGTGTAAATGCACCATCACGGGTATAGCTTAGGCTGCCATCAGGCATCGTGATCTGAAAGTAACCATTACCCTTAATCGCTGTATCTAATGGGTTAGCGGTCAATAACAGTGCACCCTGTGTATTGATACGCTCAGTTGCCGACAGTTTTGCACCGGCACCGACCTGTAAGCCATCAGGGTTCGCTGCCTGACCAAGCGTATATGAACCAGGCTCGCGCAATGTTTGGTACATCAGATCTTCAAACATTGGACGCATTGTTTTAAATGCAGTTGTCGACGCATTTGCTAAGTTATTAGCAATCGTATCAAGGTTCATCTGCTGAGCATCTAAACCTGTTTTAGAAATCCAAAGTGAGCGCATCATAATAGTGTTCTCTTAAAAAAAATTAACCGCGTGATAAAGACATTAAAGTGTTGGCTGATTTTGCATTCTGGTCAGCCGTTTGAATAAATCGCATATTGAGATCGAACATTCTGTTTTGTTCAATCATTTGTACCATTGCTGTTGTAGGGTTCACGTTGCTCAACTCGACTGCGCCCTGCTGAACGCGTAAATTAGGGTCAGTATCTGGGCGCTCTATACCGCCATAGCTAAACAAGCCATCTTCGCTGCGCACCAATAGCTTTGGATCAACGTTCACTAAACGAAGCTTGTCAATTTCTTCAAAAGGGGTCTTACTCGCTTCGTCAAAAGCGGTAGTACCAACAAACTGAGTTGAAATCGTGCCATCCTGAGAAATATCAATTGATCGAGCTTGCTCAGGCAGAACAATATTGTCCACTTGACCTAAAACTTCATTCTTACCAAGGCGCAAAACACCGTTTTCGTCCACACTAAAGCGGCCTGAACGGGTATATGCCTCAGAACCATCTGGACGACGTACCGCAAAGAAGCCTTGGGCATTCTTAATGGCTACGTCAAACGGATTGCCTGTAGTTTGAATAGTGCCTTGTGTGAAATCGCTACCAGGAGTGCTATCAACTACGAATGCACGTGTATCAGCGCCCTGTCCATTAACCGGAACCGACCGAAATGCAGTGAACATCTCGCGAAACCCAGGAGTCTGGGTATTCGCAAGATTATTCGTGGTGGTGGCAAGCTGCCCCATGGCATGCTTGGCACCAGTCATCGAGGTATATGCAAAACGATCAATCATGGCTTACTCTCCAAATAACCTGTCTATTAACCTGTCATCCGAATAGTGTCTTGCAGCGTCTGATCAAATGCTTTGATACTTTGTGAGTTTGCAGAATACATCCGTTGCAAAATCATCAACTTAACGAGTTCATTTGAGAGATCTACTGTAGAAGCCTCTACTGCCATTGACTTGATTTCGCCAAAAGAGCCATCACCAGCGCGGCCGATACGTACACCGTTGTCACCCTCGGTACCAGAACGATAGCTTGGTGCAAAAGCATTATTACCGCTTGGAATTAATTGCTCATCAGCATCAAACTGTGTCAGAGCGATTTGACCAGCAACAATCTTACGACCGTTACCATAAACCCCAACAATCGTGCCGGTGCTATCAATTGATACGCTTGCCAACTCAGAACGTGGCTCGCCATTTTGATAGCTTTGGTTCACCATGAATGAAGACGCTTGCAGCTGAGTATCAGACAAATCTAATTCATAGATCAATGGAATGCTTGTGCTTTGTTGTGAGCCAGCATTAACTCTGGTACTTAGTGTTGTTGATGTACTGAAGACTGGTTTACCGGATGCAGTATCAACTATCAAAGAGTCAATATTACGACCAGCAACTAAACCAATTTTTGCTACAGTCTTGTAACCATTTCCAGTGTCAACGTCTGCGGATCCTGGTCTAGAAGAGAATGTTGATGCACTATCCGCATAGTCATAAAAACGACCATCGATTGATGCATAAACCTCTAGGTTAGCCTGAACAGCATTTAAAATAGTTCCCGAATTTTGTTTATTAGTTGTTCCCTGAACTACCAGCTTTGTTCCATCTGGAGCCAAAAGTGTCATGTCAATAGTTTGCTTGAAAGTTAAAACACCTTCAGGGTCAAAACTATCTCCTAGAGCACCGCTAAGATAAATTTTATCGGTAAGAGGATCGGTCGAGGTAACAGTCAATCCTGTATCGGCTCCATCAATGAATAACCTACGGCCCTCCATGCTCTCAACAGCCTGTCCAACGTCAAGAGTAATTACTTTTTTAGTCACATCAATTTCATTGCCAAGTCCCGAGGTGAGAATATTGCCTGACGAATCTTTGACTGATAAATCTGCCTTGTAAAAGGTAAGTGATGCATTTGCTGGGATATTGATTGTTGCCGAACCAGCCACATCAATCGCCGAAAGCGGTCCAGCAGGTAATGAGCCATCAACCGTCAAACCGGTATCAATTCCATTCATAAATATCTTTGAGCCATGCTCAACAGTATCTAAAAGTTCAACCGGATTAGCAAAGGTAATGCTACCCCCATCAGTAATGCCAGTAAAGCCAGTATCTCCAGTGGCTAGGGTTGCAATAGGTTTAGTTTGAACTGTTAAAGCCGAAGTTCCCTGAATAAATACCTTTCCGGTCGCTGCTGCTCCGGCAGTATTGGGGCTTCTGTTAAAGCCAGGGGCATATGAAAATCCAGATCCATCTAACTCAGAAGTAATCTGTAAATTTGAGTCAGTAACTCGACGATAGTAGACCTCTAATGTGTGGCCTGTGCCATTCGAATCAAAAATTGTTTGTGTTGTCTTTGAGTTGAATGTATTTTGAGTTGGATCAAATGCCACGTTTCCAGACTTAACATAAGCATTTTCCCTAGAATCTAAAACAGCACTGATCTTAGACACGCTAGTTTGTTGGCCATTGGCATAGTCAGGCGGCATGCGGAGCTTGCCATTCACGGTACCAAGACCACGAATATCGTCACTAACGCTCTTGCCATCAGACGATGGTTGGAAACCAGTTAAATACATACCATTTTGGTTAACGATCCAACCGTTTTTATCAACAGCAAACTGACCGTTACGGGTATACATCAAAGAGCTAGGATCTTCTGGATTACTCAGAACGCGGAACCAACCGTCGCCACCGATAGCCATATCCAAAGGATTTTGTGAGTTCTGCATAGTACCGTATGTCAAAGGACGACGAACAGCTAAACGCTGGGAGCCCTGGCCAACACGGTTTGCGTCTGATGGATCAATTGCCTTGAAGTATTGATCAGCAAAGATATACTCACCCGCTTTGTAGCCAACAGTATTCGCGTTAGCGATGTTATTACTAGTGTTATCAATAGCTAAGGATGTATTTTGTAATCCTGCTAGACCGATTGTGTAGTTACTCATGTTTCAAGCTCCTTTGAAAATTCTGTATATAAGTTGGTTATGTTTGTTAAGTTGATTAGTTACGCTTCTTACGCTACCCACTGCTCAATATCAGTTGGCTTAACGGTTCTTCCGTCAGCCAAAGTCACCTCTAAATTAGCGCCGCTCTTGCCTACGGTTGCAACCCGTGAGCTTGTATAAACTGTTGGAGTTTCTGTTTTGCCATCTGTAGTTTCAGCAGCAATCGACAGGGTATAGAAACCAGATGGTAGAACCTTGCCTGCACCATCAAGACCATCCCAAATAAAGTTAAATAGTCCTTGTGAACCGGCACCAAGATCAGTCTCAGCAACCGTAGTTCCGTCTGCAGCCTTAATCGTGGCCTTAACAGATGATGCGTCGCTATCCAATTTAGCAGCTACATTCACAGACTCACCACTGAACAGAATCTTGTTACCTGCTGCCATGGCTTTCTTACCAACAGTTGTAGACATATTGACAAAGTCATTGGATTGGATCTGGCTCAACATACTAGTCATTGAGGTATTCATCTTATTGATACCGTCAACCATATTCAGCTGGGCTAACTGTGAAGTCATGCCAGCAGAGTCCATTGGGTTCATTGGATCTTGATTCTGCAACTGCGCAGTCAACATCTTCAAGAAGTTTTGAGTCATATCCTTCGTAGAAGTAGGATCATTCACAGTCGTTGTGATTGCGGTCGGATCGTACTTCTTAATCTGACTCAAATTTGAAATAGCTGCCATATCTTAAGTTCCTTTATTAACGGCCAAGATCGAGGGTTTTAAGCATGAGCTGACGAGTGGTATTCATCATCTCAATATTCATTTGATAAGAACGTGATGCAGAAATCATGTTCACCATCTCTTCTACTGGGTTGACGTTAGGCATTTGTACGTAGCCATTCTTATCAGCCATCGGATGAAAGGGTTTGTATTCTTGTTTGAGCGGCTCTTTGCTTTCAACAATATCCACAACCTGTACACCTGCACCCTGAGTATTCTCCACTGGAACTGGTGCAAAAAGCACCTGGCGTGCACGATAGGTTCTGCCATCAGGGCCAGCAACGCTCTCGGCATTGGCTACGTTAGATGCGGTAATGTTCAAACGCATCGATTGAGCAACCAATCCAGTTGAGCCGATATTAAATGCGCCTAAGAGACTCATTGTGCTTGTCCTGTAATCGCAGAAATACGGGTTTTAATGCTGCTACTCAAGAAACTCAAAGTAGCTTCTGTGAAAAATGAGTTCTTCATAAACTCAGAACGTTCTATGTCAGGATCAACGGTATTGCCATCTAAGGCAGGTTGAACTGAAGAGCGGAATTCGGTGTTGATAGCGGATGACTTAATGCCGCCAATATGTCTTGCATTAGTTGTAGCTAAGTAAACGCCTGCAGATGGCAGCTTGTTATCCAAGGTTTGCTTAAGCACATCGCCAAACTGGATGTCTTTTGCTCTAAACCCTGGGGTGTCAGCATTGACCAAGTTTGATGAGATCAGCTCTTGGCGATAAGCACGCAATTTCAGCGCTGCTTCACCAAACTGGATCGGATCGTATTGTGGCACTTGCAACATCAGCTTTATCTCTCATGTAGGTGGGGCCAATCCCCAACTTCACTTTATTTAAAGCAAGTGCTGTGCCAATTTACTTAAAAAATTATTTTATCTATATAAATCAATAACTTATTGATTTTAGGGATGCCTATAAAAGCCGATTATTAAGGCCTTTTAGTACTAAACGGCAAATTTTGCAGTCCACCCTGAAAGCCGGTCGGCAATACCTGCCCAAATCCCCTGCCCAGCTTAGTTTGCCCCAGGGTTTAGACCAGTTCGAACCAGGCCCATTGGCCCCTCCAAAACCTTGGCAACCATACCAGGCATATCGGGTAAAAAGATGATGAGCAGCAAGAAGGAAATCGGTACGGAAACCGCAAAACCAACTGAAAACAAATTGAGCTGAGGGCTGGTTCTTCCCAGTAAGGCTTGGGTCATATTGAACATCAAATAGACAATGATGCTTGGCATACTGAAAACCATGCCAAAGGCAAATGCCTTGACTACCAAAAGCGTTAAACCCTTGGCATCCCAAGCAGATGGCCAAGTACCAAATGGCAGTAATTTAAAGCTATCCAACAAAATATCGAGCAGTACTAAGTGGATATTTAAGGCAAAAGCTAAAGCAATTGCGGTTAACTGAAGAAACTCACCCACCAAGCTTGGCGACAAAACAGGGTCCCTACCGACTGTTGAAGCAAAGCTAAATCCCGCCAACATCGATAGGACTTCTGCGATCACATCAAAAGCCATCAGGCCAATCCGAATTAAATAGCCTGCCGCCATGCCAATAGCCAACTCTGTGGCTGCTGCAATAAAAGTAATGGCTTCACCCATCACTAGACTCGGATCTGGTTTGATGAGTGGCGCAATTGCAATGCCAATGACCAAAGCAAGCAGGATTCGCATACGCATTGGCATTGAGCGAAAGGCAAACATGGGGGCGGAGATCAAAACTCCAAACACCCGCAACGAGATCATCATCACAATGACAACAAATTGTGGAATGATGTCACCAGAAATCGGAATCATATTAATTCAGAATGGTGGGAATGCGCGTAATGATTTCGCGAACGTAATCTACAAAGATTGCAAGACTGACAGGAAATGCCAATAGCAGAACAACTGCAATGACAGCCAGCTTAGGAACAAAAGAAACTGAGCTTTCGTTTACCTGTGTTGCTGCCTGCAAAATACCAATGACTAAACCAACAATCAATAGCGCAATCAGTAAAGGACCGGCCAATACAAAGGTCATACGCAATGCCTGAAACGCTAGTTCAATAACAAGACCGGTATCCATTACAAGACTCGATAACTTTCAATGAGTGAAGCAGCCAGCAATGCCCAACCATCGGCGAGCGCAAAAATAACCAGCTTCAAAGGTAGAGAGAACATCATGGGAGAGATCATCACCATACCCAAGGAAGTCAGAATGCTGGCGACTGCAAAGTCAATAGCTATAAAGGGCAGATAGATCATGAACCCAATCAGAAAGCCGGTTTTAATCTCCGATATGGCAAAAGCTGGAATCAATACTGTCATCGGCACATCTTCTTGATCAACGATCGGCTTGTCATATAGCTTTGCAAATAAGCTGAGATCCTCTTGACGCGTTTGTTTGAGCATGAAAGATTTAATCGGCTTTGCCCCAACCTCTACTGCTTTTTGGAACGTGATTTTTTGCTGGGTATAAGGTACATATGCTTCAGCATAAATCTTTTCAAAAACAGGATTCATGATGAACAAAGTTAAGAAAAAGGATAGTCCGATCAAGACCATATTTGGTGGCATGCTTTGCAAGCCAAGCGCTTGGCGCAATAATGAAAACACAATCAAGATACGGGTAAAACTTGTCATCAGCATCAATGCAGCTGGCAAGAAACTCAGTGCAGTTAATGCAATCACTGTCTGAACAGGAATGGCGTAGTTAGTGCCCCCTTTTCCAGCAGCAGATGTGACTAGCGGGAGCGATTGAGCTAGCACTGCACCAGAACCCAAGAGCAATAATGAGAGGCCTAGCAGCCAGAACCCTTTGCGGCGGGTCATGCTTTCAATCCTTTTTTCACCATATTCGTCAGTTTTTTAGCAAAGTCAGAGCCTATAGGGGAATACTGAGGAAGATTCTTCACGTCGCTTGGATCCATCTCTAGCAACATCGTAATTTGACTTGGAGTGTGGCCAATGGCATAGGGCATCCCAGCGATTTCAACGATCACAATACGCTCACGCGGCCCCAAACTTTGCGAGGCTAGGATTTTGATTGAAGAATTAGGCAAATCAATTTGGAGGCTGCGCTTGATATACCAAGCAACTAATGCTACTAAGGCAGCAGCCAAGACCAGCGTAACCAGTGTTAACCAAATGAAACTGCCGCCGCCAGCAGTAGGATAGGTCTGCGTAGCAACGACAGAAGTTTTAGCCGCCTCCTGCGCATAGCAAGAGAGGCTAAAAAATAGAATGGGTAATGCGATTCTAAGTTTGTTTAATGCTCTACCGATAAGTCGGTCCATCTAAAGCCTTTAACGATTAATTTTTCGTAAGCGCTCAGCAGGAGTAACAATATCAGTCAAACGAATACCATAACGGTCGTTAACGATCACTACCTCGCCTTGCGCAACCAAGCAACCGTTAACCACTACCTCAAGGGGTTCACCAGCAATAATGTCCAATTCGACTACTGAGCCCTGGGTTAGCGCTAAAAGATTGCGTATTTGCATTTTAGCTCTTCCTAGCTCAACTGTAACCTGAACTGGTACATCCATCACCAAATCGATGTCGTTATAGGAAACAGTGGAATTTCCACCACCATCCAGGTCCTCAAAACTGGCTCGGCGCACTGCAGCACCAGATTGGGACGCAAAAGGGTTATCTACACCCTCAGTCGATTTAGAAAAGTTATTTTCCATCGTTATTTACCTCATCTTTATTTTTCGGAACCGACAAAGCGGATTCCATTTGGGTTAATTCAGCAGCTCGTTGATCAAATTGGCTATACATATCGCCACGCTCAGCACCACGCATCATGGTTGGTCCAATACGCGCACGATCCATAGGACTTTTAAAGAAATCAGCAGGATGCTGAATCGAATCGATTTTGAGGGCATAACGGCCATTACGAACACCATATTTGCCACGAATCATCGGTAAACCATCAACAAACATCGTCACGGGATCATTGATCTCAATTGGCACAATATCGCCAACGGACATGCCCAAAACATCGCCAATGGTCATTTTTCTGCTTGCTAAGACGGCGACTGCAGTAATAGAAGCATCTTGTAGTTGCGTTTCCAAAGAATTAGCCCAATATAAATCGGTTTCACGCTTGATCTTGATGTCATTACCAAAAATCTTTTCTCGGTAAGGAACCATCACCCAATAAGGCACGCAGAAGTCTAAGAAACCTTCTGTACCCTGCATATCCACTCGGAAGCGGCAATGCATCACGCTCTCTTCGTCTGTAGCTAGGCGCACAAAATTCATTTGCGACTCATTACGAACAAAGCCGAACTCAATGCTGGCCATCGGAGCCCAAGCACCTTCATATTCGCGCTTAATCAACTCCAGGATACGTCTGCTAACGCGTAGCTCGGTAATGGATAGCTTCTGATAAGTTGTTTTAGGCTGTCCAAATACGCCATTACCACCAAATACCTTATCGGTAATCATGAACAGCAAAGTAGGATCAATTGCCCAACATCCCAAGCCCTGCGCATGAGTGAAATTAACCAATTCAACATTGGAGTACTCAGGCATTTCTTGGAGGAAATCACCGTAATTCTTAATACTCGTGGTAAGACTCTTAACGTCTACACAAGTACCAATCATGTTGGTTAATTCAGAGCGTAAATTGCGCGCAAAAGCTTCATGCACGATCTCTAATGCAGGCATCCGTCTGTTATTCACAAACGTATTGAGATTAGTAAAGACGGCGGCTTGATTTAGACTAGACATAATAATTAAATAGGTTAGGCATAAATGCTCACTCTACCGTCTGGTGTAATACCAGGACGGCTGACAGACATTAACTCACCCAAAGCTACATCAACCTGGGTACCCTCTCCATTCGCTGCATTGGAGAAATTGTTACTCAAAGAAAAAGGAATGTGACCTGACTGATCCGAACGATCACGCATATCCATACTCAACGATAAACCCATTTGAGCAAGTTGTTCTTTTAATTGTGCTCCACCCTGCTCCAAACGCGCCTTGGTAGAGTCGCTAGCGCCCTCAACAATCAAATAAGCCTTGCCATTACCGTCTAGACGCAAATCTAGCTGGATCGCACCTTGATCTGGCGGGGTTACTTCCATAATGACTCGGCCACCACCTTCTTTCAGGACGCGCATCACCTCCACGTGGAGTGGACCGGTTGCAAGGGAGGCCTGTTGCGGCTCTAGCCTCAATGTTTGGGAGGATTGCGCCAAACGCAATTCCTGATTAAATGGCGAGGTAGCGTTACGGGCATTGAGATCAGATAGGCCGTTACCGAAATTGCTAGATGAAGCCTGTGTCACATCCTTCAGATCAGCTGGAGATTGATCTTTCATGGCCAACCCATCTATAGCTGCTGACTTCTCAAAATTGACACTTGCAATCTTGGCATTATCAGCACGCAGACTTTGAACCGCTTCACCAGCATCTTTGCCAGATGCACCACGAGAATCCACTCGTAAACTATTAGTGGCAGGAGTCTGAGCCAAACTAGCAAGATCTGCTGTATCTGCTGCATCCGTCTTAGCTAAATCAACTGTTGTTAGGCTCGACTTAGGCGCTTGGGCGCTTTTGTTCACCTGGGCAGGTATTGCTAATTGGATGCTAGATGCCGGAGTATCAAGGTCTTGAACATTTGCAGCGGCAAGCTGTGCCGCTTGGGCTGCTTGATTCGTCTGGGTAGCGCTCGTGGCGCTAGCAACATCCTGTTGTGTAGTAAGGGTGTTAGCACTCGCAAGCGGAGTTTCATTCTGTGCATTAAGAGCTACAGGGCTAGTTACTGCATTGGCAGTATCAGTATGATCTATTGATTGCATTGGCAACACATTTGTGTCAGCAGCAAGCTCTTGGACTGCAGCTTGCTGACCCTTTGCTAAGCTCGCAGCATTTAATGTATCAATGGCGGACTCTGCTAATGAATCTGCATTAGCCTGGACTGTATTAGAGGTTAACGTAGCCTGATCAAGCTTGGCAACACTAGCGTCACCATCTTGAGCAATATTTTGAGCTAAGTCATTCGCTGCTGAATTTGTCGCAAGCGCTTGGGCACCATCATTCACAGAGGCAACCTCAGATATCGAGTTTGTAGTATTAGAGACTTGAGTGCTTACTGATGCAATCGAATCAATTCCTTTGGTGGCGCTCTCAATCGCCACTGGAGTGACGATATTTTGCGGAGCAGCAACTACCTGTGTTTGTGCAGCAGCCAATGCTGCCGTTGAAGGATCTACAACACCAGTTAAAGCGCTGATAGCTTGCTGATCAGCATCACTTTGAGTATTCAATTGAATTTGTGCGCCCTGGTCGACTGCTGCGGCAATTGATGCTGCAGCTTGTGAAACTGCCGCCTCATCAACCGTAATAGCTTGGGCAACCTCCAATTGAGTCAGGGTTGGACCACCTGGAACTAACCCACTAGGGGAGGCTTCAATGGAACTTTTTGACTTATCGGCAATATTTGCAGGCTCTTTAGGGGCAACAGCGGCATTTACAGGCAAATTTTGCAAATTAGCCTGCACATCGAGGGAATTTTGGTCTTTTTTATCAAAGGAGGTGTCATCTTCCCGACTATTATGCTTAGCAGCCTGTAATTCTTCCGGAAATGACGTAACTGATTGATCTGAAAGGCTATCTGCCTGATCAACTACGTTTAAATTGCTCAAATTTTCAGCAGGATTAGCCTTTAAGAGGCGTACCGGATCAATATTTGCCATTGATGTTTCCCTTTTAGTTAAACATAAGGAAGCATTTTCCGTGCCAATCTACTTTTTTATTCGCGAAACAAGGCTATCTTCTCGGACTTTATTTTCTGCAACCTCTTTGCTATGCGCAAATTCGGCATTTTTACGCTTTAGAACCTTCTCAATCGCTTGAACCTTGAGCTGACTGGCTAAAGCATGGGCCTTCGACTGTTCTGTAGCATGTTTCATGCCAACAATCTGCTGTTTTTGCTCATTGACGCCATTTTCTAGGCGATTACGGAAGGCATTGGAATCCTGCAAAAAGGCTACTTGGACGCCCTGCTGAGCAGTTTGAATCATCTGCTCGCCATATTCTTTTACATAATCACTGACTTGCTGGCTAAATTGCTCGCTTTTCTTGAGCTCAAAATTGAGCTTCTTAAATTGAGCCTGAGCCCTTTCTTCCCGAATCTTAGAAATTTTGAGAAATAGCTTTAAGGCCTCTTTCATTGAGAGGCCTCGGCGATGGCTAATAGATCTTTGAGGGATTCATCGAAAGAAATGACCTGGGTGACGTCTTGCTGTAAAAAACTCTGAATTTGGGGCCACAGCCGAATCGCCCGATCAAAATCAGGATCAGATCCTGGAGCATACGCTCCCATATTGAGGAGATCTCGTCCACGCATATAGCGGCTATATAGCTGCTTCACCCTTCTTGCAGCCAAGAGGTGTTGCTCTGTTACCACTCTTGGCATCACCCGAGAAATAGAGCGCTCAATATCAATAGCAGGGTAATGGCCGCTATCTGCCAGCTCTCGAGACAGAAATAAGTGGCCATCTAACACGCCTCTAGCAGTATCAGAGATGGGATCATTAATATCATCGCCATCTAAGAGGATCGTATAGAAAGCGGTTAAGGATCCATTTGGATTGGTGCCGTTACCTGCTTTTTCAATCAACTCAGGGAGTTTGCCAAATACACTGGGGGTGTAGCCTCTCGATACTGGTGCTTCACCCAAACTCAAACCAATCTCGCGCTGCGCCATTGCAAAGCGGGTTAAAGAATCCACAATTAATACAACATGCTTACCTTGATCTCGAAACCATGCCGCAATTTCGGTGCCGTACCATGCGCCCTTGGCTCTTGCTAATGGAGATGAGTCTGCTGGAGCAGCAACGACTACTGCACGCTTGAGTGCCTCTTCACCTAATACATCTTCACAAAACTCTCGCACTTCACGACCACGCTCACCTACCAAAGCAATCACAATCACATCTGCTTCGCAATTGCGTGCCAACATTCCTAGAGTCACACTCTTACCAACGCCTGAGCCAGCAAAAATACCAAGGCGCTGTCCACGACCAACAGTAAGCATGCCATTTGCAGAACGAATGCCAGTATCGAGCGGCTCCTGAATCGAGTTTCTTAATAAAGGATTGATCGCCTTAGATTGCTTCTTCACAATTTTGACATCGCTTCCTGGCTTACCATCAAGCGGTCTGCCAAAACCATCAACCACTCTGCCTAGTAAAGAGGAATCAATTGGCAATGGCTCTACAGAAGAGCGCGTCATGAAGCCTAGCGATGTTCTAAAGGGAGTATTGGCTGGGTAGACTAATGCACCTGGAGTAATACCATCAATAGCATCAATCGCCATTAAAAAAGTGATATCACCATCAAAGCCGATACATTCTGCATCAATGACTCTTTTAGATGCTCCAGAAAAAATACAGGCGCCCGCGCCAATAGCAAGGGGCAAGCCTTCAACTTCTAAAACAAAGCCGGATACTTTCTTAATTCGGCCTTCACGAATGGAACGTGGCGCCTCACCCAAAAAATCACGGGCATGATTTAATTTGACAAGAACTTGTTCAGCACCCAGGACCGTCATGTCTGGGCTCTCTTTAGGCAATATCGCTAGGAGAAGAAAGGCCTAGTGCGGAACGCACTAAAGCCTTGCGAGCTTCATAGCCTACATCAATCCGCGCACCAGAAATTTCAACATAAGCATGACCCGGCGGAACATCAGAATCGAGTAAGACGGTGCATGTAAATGGCAAACCCGATTCATCAACAAAACGGTTCCAAGTATCTACTTCTTCTTTACGAATACGCAGGAATACATTTTCACCAGGTAAAGGTAAACGCATCAGCGCTTCCTGAATTGCGGCGACAAATGGTCCGCGCTCCAGTGAATCAGCGCCACTAACGCGTAAAGCCACTTCATACGCAAATTCATTTAAAGATTCTGAGATAGCATCAGGCATACCGTGCAAGGCAGCCAGAAGCTCCTGCAATGCCACATGAAGCGCATCGATTTTTTCTTTAGCATCGTCATAGGCTTGCTGATATCCAGCCTGGGCTCCTGCATGAGTGCCTGCTGCCAGACCTTCATCCTCACCTTTAGCATAGCCTGACTTATAGCCTTCTGCAAAACCGGCATCGTATGCCTCTTGCCGAATCTGGGCGATTTCTGCTTCAGTAATCTGAGGAACAACTGGAGGCTCCTCCACTACTTCAGGCGCCACAACAATCATTTCAACTGATGATTTAAGAACCTCTGCTGCAGGAGGGTCAAATGACGGGGGGACCCATTTGATAATCATTTGCCTAAATTAAATTAAGTCGTCTTTTTGAGCAGATCGCAAGTAGATCTTGCCTTCTCCAGCCAACCTGCGTGCCAACTGAATGATCTCTCGCTGATTCTCTTGAACCTCGGAAACGCGCACTGGAGGCAATGTATCCAACTCATCACGAATACGTTCAGCAGAGCGACGCGTTAAATTACCAAAAATCTTGTCGCGCAATTTAGGGCTAGCGCCTTTGAGCGCCAAGATAAGAATGTTCTGAGGAACCTCAAGCAAGAGCGTCTCCAAGGAACTATCTTCCACAGTAAGAAAGTCTTCAAAGACAAACATCTTCTCAACAATCAGATCTGCCAATTCAGGATCGTATTCACGAATGCTATTGATCGCACTTTCATTCTTCTGAATATCCATGAGATTCAGAATGTCAGCGACTGGACTAATACCACCAACGCCGCTAACACCTTTTTCTGCAACCCTGCCTACTACTTGCAGCATGGCGTCATTTAAGACTCGCATTGCATCAGGATCAACCTTATCAAGCAAGGCAATTCGCAACATCAGCTCGTTTCTTTTCTCTTCGGGGAAGAGCTCCATCAAAGCAGAAGTTTGTTCTGGTTTTAAGAAGGTCGCTAAGCTGGCAACAATTTGTGGATGCTCATTCTTAATGATGGAGTACAACTCATCATTACTAAATGAAGCGAAGGCCTCAAGGCCATGAAGTCTAGGAGGCTCGCCTTCGCCAAGCAGCTTAATCGTTTCAGCAAGAATATCCTTACCGCCGATAGAGGCGTGGGAAGTAGTAATGTATCTAAACTCCTCAAGCACCATCACTACCGTTTCTTTTTCCAAGAACTGCATGGTTGCCATGCGAGAAGAAATTCTTTGTACATCTTCAGGAGTTAGCTGACGCAGAACTTCAGCTGAAACGTCTGGATCAACCATCAACAAAATTAAGGCCACCTTAAATACGTTGTCAATTTCTTCGTGATTCTCAGCTGGATCTTTAATCCCGAGCTGCATCGCCTCGCTCAGACGCATCGTGCTCTGATCCACTTGTTGATGCAGCTTATATTTATCAATAGACATGGCTATACCAATCCTTCAGGTTTGATGCCATTGGGCGGGAAAGTCGAATCTGCTGCATCCCCATCCTTCTTTGGAACGCGCCAATTTTTCAAAAGAGTTCCAATAACCTGTGGGTTATTTTTTACATACTCAATCGTATAAGCGGATAGCTCTTCATAATCTTTTTCAAGCTTAGCAAGACGTTCTTTTTCTTGTTCCAATTTTCGGCGCTCCATCTCTGCAAACTCTCTTGCTGCAATCACAGCTGGGTCTTCGGGTTCGGGTTCTGGTTCGGGCTCAATGACTTCTTCAATAATTGGGGCAATGACCTCAGGCTCTTCTGGAGCAAATAAATTCTTGAGAGCGCGATACATCAACAGAATTGCCAGCAAAGCCAAGCCGTACTTCAGGAACTCTTTACTAAGCTCAATGAATTCTGGTTGACGATAAAAAGGTACTGCCTCTGCTGTATCAGCTGCAAAAGGAATATTGGCAACACTCACGGTATCACCACGCTTCTCGCTGTAACCCACAGCATCGCGAACAATATTCGTAATTTGCTGCAACTCTTCTGGAGAATAGGGAGCTGCAGGAGTCTCAACCTTGCCATCTCTCATAATTGCCGGCTTGTAATTCACAACTACGGCAGCGGAGATTCTCTTTACTTGGCCTTTATTAGCCTTCAGTATTTCAATTGCACGATCTACTTCATAGTTAATAGTGCTCTCTCTACGCTCAGAAGTATCACTGCCCATACCACTTGGAGAATTGAGCTGACGTGCCTCGTTATCAGCAGCTAATGGGCCAGTCAATGGCGCAGTGGGCTGTGGAGGGGGCTGATTTGTCAGGGCGCCCGGGGTAGCGCCTTTAGCACCACCTGGCTGACCAGAAGAATCAATATTCTGCTGACTACGTACGCTTGCCGCATTGGGTGCAGAATTTTTACCGTAGGTTTCTTCGGTACGAGTACGTTCGTCAAAATTCATATCAACGGTCACTTGAGCGCGCACACTATCTTTACCGGCGATTGGATCCATCAAGATGGAAACGCGTTTGGCTAACGCATTTTCTAACTCAGCAACATACTTCAATTGTGATGAGTCAAGACTCTCCATTCTCTGACTGCTTTGAGATAACAAGATACCTTCTTGATCAACTACAGTTACTTGCGAAGGAGAGAGTTTTGGAATTGAAGAGCCAACCAAATGCTGAATCGCAACCACTTGCTGCGGCTCTAAGAAGCGGCCTGGATACATCTGCAACACAACCGATGCTGTTGGCTTTTCTTGATCGCGCACAAATGCGGTTTGCTTTGGAACGGCCAAATGCACCCTAGCAGATTTGATTTGGGCTATTGAGCCAATACTCCTTGCCAGCTCGCCCTCTAAAGCCCGCTGGTAGTTGACTTGCTCAACAAATTGACTGGTACCGAGTTTCTGATTTTCAAGAACTTCAAAACCAACATAACCAGATTTAGGAAGACCTTGTCCAGCTAACTTCAGACGCGTTTCATAAACTAATTTTTCTGGCACCAAAATCGCACCGCCACCGGGTGTGAATTGATAGGGCACATTCATTTGCGTTAACGATGCAATGATTTGTGATCCATCTGCCTCATTAATATTTGAAAATAAAACTTTGTAATCGTTCTTGCTACCAGAGATAGATAGCACTAGCAGCATGGCTACTAAAAATACCCCAGCTGCACCTAAACCAATCTTTTGTTTGAATTCAAGCTTTTCAAAGCGGCTTTTAGCCATTTCCCAAGCGTTTTTGGGTGGCTCCTGAGAAATTCCAGTATCTACGCTCCCAGAATTTGCAGAACTCAGATTCACTGATGCTGCACCGCTATCTGGGTTCATCGATTTTGGTTCGTCGTTTTCAGCCAATTTATTAGCTTCCCTTTTCCAAGTAAGAATATTTGTTTTGTCGAAAAAGTGTCAAAATTTTCAAAAAGTATATATGAATGCGTTAGCTTATTGAAAATACTTGGGTTTTTTCCAATATTATCCAGAAATGACCAAAGCGATTGATAGCCAAAATACTGCCGCCTCACAGGAGTTGGGAGAGGCTTTTGGACTGTTTTTGGAGGCCTCAAAGGCCTTAGAGGCCCAGCAGGCGGTGCTTCAAGGTCAAATTGATCGACTTAGCCAAGAGCTCGTTGTAGCCAATAGCCGACTATCTAGCCTTCTGAATTCCCTGCCATCTGGGATAATTCTCTTTGAAAATCATATAGTTATAGATTTCAACCCAGCAGCTTTGGGTATGATTCCCCAGCTCCAAAAGAATGAGGAATGGAGTATTCCGCCAAGCTGGAAGAGTCTGAACTCCATCCGCACAGGGGAATACGTGGTTATGGTGGGTGGTGAAGAGCGTATTTTGCAGGCCCACGAAGTAAAAAGTGGTCTGCGCAGTGTGTTGCAGTTACAAGACATTACCTCCACGATTACCTCCAGAATTGAGAAAGAGCGCAGCGACAGGCTAGCGGCCATGGGCAAAATGACAGCGGGTATTGCGCATCAACTTCGCACCCCTCTATCAACCGCCCTTTTGTACGCATCTCACCTCAGTGACGCATCACTAGAAGAATCCCAAAAGAAACTCTTTGCCGAGCGCCTCAAAACACAGCTGATGAATTTAGAGAAGCTAGCCGGCAATATGTTGATGTTCATTCGTCAGCGTCCGCAAAAAACAAGCTCAGTAGCGATTAATGAAATTCTGGGAGAGGCTTGTGAAACAGTCCAGGTTCTGTGCGATGAGCGACATATTCAATTTATCCAAAGCTTTAATACAGATGGCGTTCTTGTTAGCGTAGAGAAGCAATCGATTGTTGCGGCCTTGGTGGCTATTTTAGAAAATGCCTTACAAGTGACCCAGTCAGGACAGTGCATTGAAATCCACTCGATCAGCAAAGGTGGTCGTCTTGAAATCACGATTGATGATCAGGGCCCTGGTATCGCCCCCGATATGATGGAAACTCTTTTCGAGCCCTTCTCCACGAGTCGCATTACGGGAACTGGCCTAGGCCTATCCATTGCCCGCAGTGCTATTGATAGTCACCGTGGAGAAATCTTGGTCAGTAATCGTCAAGGTGGGGGCGCTCGTTTTACGATTCTGCTACCTTGCCTCACTGAGCTCTAGAATATGCCCATGACTAATCCACCAGTACTCATTGTTGAAGACGACGACGATTTGCGAGAGGCAATTGAAGTAACGCTGTCGCTCAAAGGAATTGAATGCAAGATTTATGATCGCGCTGAACTGGCACTTCCACAAATCACGCCAAACTATCCAGACATTCTGATTACCGACTTTCGTCTGCCCGGCATGAATGGGATTGAGCTGCTTGAAGAAGCAAGGCGTCGCTCACCCGATTTACCAGTGGTTGTCATGACTGCTTATGCAGATGCGAAGTTAGCGGTGGAGGCTCTTCGTGCTGGTGCCCGTGATTTTCTGATCAAGCCATTTATGCCAGAACAATTGGTCGAGGTCATCAGTCGCTATCAACGAGAAAGTGCTCCCGTCCAGGGCAAAAAATCCTCAGGTACTCAGGAAATTATTGCCGTGGATCCGGCAACTCTTGCCGTCATGGCACGCTGTGAGCGGGTAGGAAAGACCGATACCACTGCTCTTTTGACTGGAGAATCGGGGGTTGGAAAAGATATTTTTGCCCGCCAAATTCATCAACTCTCAAAACGGGCTGGCAAGCCTTATGTGGCGATTAACTGCGCAGCCATTCCAGACAGCCTCCTAGAATCGATCCTCTTTGGCCATGAAAAAGGCGCTTTTACTGGGGCCAGCAAATCCCAGCCAGGTAAGTTTGAGCAAGCCCATGAGGGCACCCTCTTCCTTGATGAGATCGGAGAGATGCCCCTAGAGCTCCAGGCCAAGCTCCTTAGAGTCCTACAAGACCATGTAGTAGAAAGGCTAGGCAGCCATGAATCGATTTCCTGTGATGTCCGCATCATCGCTGCTACCAATAAGGATCTACAGGCCAGGGTGGCTGAAGGTAAGTTCCGTGAAGACCTATACTTCCGCCTTGCCGTCTTCCCCATCCGTATTCCGAGCCTGAAAGAGCGGCCAAAAGACGTTTTACCCCTTGCAGAGGCCTTTTTACGCCGTTATGGCTCAACTATGGGACGTCCAAATGCTAAATTGAGCCCCCAAACCCAGGCAGCGCTTCAAAACCACGACTGGCCAGGGAACATCCGGGAGCTCGAAAATGGCATCCAAAGAGCCCTGCTTTTAAGTGATGATGACCTCATTGAACCCCATCATGTAGAGATAGAACCCCGATCTGGCACAAGAATTGCTTTAAATCAAACAGATAGCCCTGCATCTAGCCTAACAGCAGATGGAGCGCAGTCAGATATTAGTAGCCTAGAAAGGGAGCATATCCTGCGGGTTTTAAGCCAAGTGAAGGGCAACCGTAAGGAAGCAATCTCGATTTTGGGGATATCTGAAAGAGCGCTTCGTTATAAGCTCAAGGCCTATAAAGAAGCTGGCTATGAATTTGATTGAAATTAACCTAGAATGAAGTCATGAGCATTGAGAAGATGAACGCAGCATTAGCGCAGATTCAAGCGCTGCAAAAAGCCAGTGGCAATCAGGCTGGCGCTAGCATTGGCGAATCATTGACCCCAGAAGGTGTTGATTTCAAGACTATTCTCAAAAACGCGATCAATGATGTGAGCAGCGCCCAAAACAATGCTCAAGCAAAGGTTCAGGCTTTCTCTACAGGTGACTCTTCTATGAGTCTTGAAGAAGTCATGGTTTCTTTGCAAAAAGCCAATATCTCTTTCCAGGGAATGATGGCAGTACGCAATCGCTTAGTTGATGCTTATAAAGAAGTTACCAACCTACAAGTTTAATTTTCAGTAGTACGAGGTTCGATTTGGCCATCGACTTGATGAGCCCAAGCAATCACTTCAGCAACCGCAGCGTAGAGCTCAGGTGGCACTAAATCATTCAAACGCAATTGCATTAGAAATTCAACAAGATCTGGCTCCACTCGAGTCGGAATGCCAAGTTCATTTGCCTTATCTAAAATTGCTTGTGCCAGATAGCCTTCCCCTTGACCAACGACACGAGGTGCGATTGCACTCTTCTCATAAGCAAGCGCAACCGCTTTGAGTTGCCGAGGATTAGCGCTATCACTCATCGCCATCCCTCTTCTGAGCGGAGCTACCCTTAGCCATCTGATAATGAACATCAAATGGTACCTGCTCTTTCAGTCGCAACTCTAAGTCATTGCGCTGCGCCATGAAAGTGCCTTTGAATGGCTCTGGCGGATCAATCGTGAGATTCACTATGTCCTGAAACTGAACGCCAACGACTTTAAAAGTTCCAGATTGAGGAAGATTCATTTCCATGGTGATCTTGCTACCGCGTAGCATTTGACCTTCGTGCTTAGGATCCTTCTCCCAAATATCTTCTCTGCGAATCGATCCTTTTAATCCTGGCAAGAACTCACCTTGCCAATTAAGAATACCGTGCATCAATAGTCTTGCACCCTCTTTGGCATAAGGAGAATCGCTAGAAATCGATTGCATCAAATCCCGCACCTGAGCAATCAATTCTTTATTTTTATCATCAATACTTCCCTGACCTAAGCGAGGGCCAAGCAAAGTTGCCAAGGCTTGAGCTGCAAACATTGGGGAACGGACTAAATTTTGATAGATGGTCTGTAAGTTTTGGCGTAAGGGGTTGTCACCAGAAGTCTGCGTCTGGGTTTTGCCAGTCACATCGTCTGGCCATTGCGTTACTAAAGTAGTTGGATCATTCGCATCGCCAACTGAATTTAATAACTTGGCAAGATCTGGAGTCAGTGGACTTTGATTTGCTTGCTTCGCAATTTGTACCAAATTAGCCTGAGACTGAAGCGCTACTAATTCAGCATCGGTGTGTGCAATTAAGCCAGGATTTGCAAGTGCGTATTTAGCTGCTGCTGAAGCTTCAGCCTGACTTGCAGCAAGGGCAAAGCTGACGGCAGCTTTAGGGTCGGTAATAACTTGATCATTTAATGCAACTGGTGCAACCTTTTGCACTTGATCAATACGGAGTTTATTGGAGGGCACCCCAGTGTTATCGGGGATTGAGCTAGGATTAATTGGAATGACCATATTTGATTCCTAGGCCCAACTGACTTAGCGGCATGCCAAGTCGGGGGCAAAAATTTCTAAGCCACTTTGCCAAGAGGTACTACTGCATCTCTCCAAGATTCATAAATCGGGAGAAGTACATCGTGTACCTCACGAACCATGACTGGGTCTTTTTGAATCTTTGCCTTCATCAGATGACGAATAGACCAGTCGTAAAGACTCGCTAGATTAGAGGCGATCTCACCACCACGCTCAATATCTAAAGCAGGTACCAAGCCAATGGTAAAAATATCGAGCGCTTTATCAAACGGAATTTGTGCATTTTCCTGCTCAATCAATTTTTTCTCAGCAGCATTTAAGTGATCAAATAACTTTTCAAACACCAACAAAATTAAATCTGCCGGTTCAGAAATGCCCACGGATGTTTGGGCATTAATCGATTGATACGATTGCATGGCACGGTTATTTAGCATAATTAATTTTTAGGATTATTGAGTGCTGTAAAGGTAGGCGTAAGCGAGCTATTTAAGGCTTGCAAACGATACAACAGCGCATCTAAGGATGCGTACTGCGCGCGGTAGCGAGCCATCTTCTCAGCCTTGCGGGACTGGAGATCTTGTATGCGATTTTGCAGTGTCAACTTTTGATCTTCAAATCCAGAGATATAAGAATCGACTTTTCCACCAAATGTCATTGCGTCGTTGACGATGCTTCTAGTTGGGCTTACGGAACCATTAGCAAGTTGATCAATAGCGCCATGAGTAACGGCTGACTCATAAATAGCAGCATCGAACAGTAAAGTACCATCTAGTTGAAGCTCTAAACCAAGACTAGTAAAACTAATTGGGTTATTGGTGTTGTCAGCTAATGATTGACCAGATCTCGTTAAGGGCGTCATAAATGAGACTGATACAGAATCAATCAAGGTTCTTAAATCCATGAATCCGTAGAGAGATCCACGTTTTTCGGGATCTGCATCAAATTTAGTGAGCTCTGTATAGGAGGCCATCAGATCGTTGTATGCCTGACCAACATTGGTTAGCAGGGTTTGTGCCTTAGCGCCATTATCAGAGGCTACTGAGATAGCAGCAGCTCCAGGGCCTTGCAATTGCAACCTTATCCCAGTAAGCGCTTCATCCACAATATTGGATGGCCTAGTATATGTCTGACCATTAATTTGGAAAATAGCATCCTGACCATCTTGACCGCCAACCCATGTGATGCCTGCAGACTCACCCGAGAGCGTGACCTGGCCGTCAGCTCCACCAGCAATAGATGCAAGGCTGATGACTTTTTTGCTGCCAGTATTAATGATGGAGGCTCTCACTCCTGTGTCTGAAGATTTTGCATTAATAGCCACTCGCAAACTTTCGAGTGAATCACCTTGATTAAAGGTAATTGACTGAGAATTCAGAGTAAAGCTACCAGATTGTGCCAAGCTACTTCCATCATTAGCCAGAGAAAATTCATAGTTTGCAGTGGCTGTTTTAGCAATTTGCGTAATATGAAGGTTATAGATTCCAGCGACAGCACCAGATGATTGAGAGATTGAAGCTTCCACTAATGCGCTATTGCTACTAGTAACTGACTTAGTAAGATAACTAACGGGACTCGTAAAGTCTTGGAGAGCCGCCTGAAAAAGCGACATCTTTGATTTAATAATACCTAAATCACGAATGGAGTTATCTTGCTTGGTGACCTTAACATTTAAGGTATCAATTGGGGCTTGCTCAATGCTGTCTAGCTTAGAGACCAGGCCTTCAACATCTATAACAGAACCTTTGCCCACTCCAGAAGTTGATGTTGTGCTAGCAGAAGTAGCGCTTGAAGTTGAGTTAATTGCCATGATTATTTATTTTGGTCTTAGTTGAGTTAAGGCCAAATGGGACTATACCGCCAATTACGCAGCGTGGTCTACAAACAGGCCTTGCAGGCTTTGCATATTGTGTGCAACCCGAATAGCGGCTTCTGCTGGCATGCTCATCACCTCATTGCCGTTACTATCGGTAACACGAATAATGTGATAACCAGTAACCTCATCAACAGAGATACTTAAGTTTGATCCCTTAGAGGAAATAAATTCTTGGATTGCATTTGCAGCAGCTTGCACTACTTTTTCAATCGGCTGTGCACTTTCACGTACGCTAGCAGATGAAACGCCAGAGGTATCGATCGCAATAACAGAAGGCTTGCGACTTGGCAAAGAAGGTGCTGAAGGCATCGATATTTCTGGACGCGATTGATGTTGCGGCATAGATACATCAGGACGCGACTGTTGCGGCAACGCCTTACCAGCAGAAGCATCAACTGCTACTGGCATTGGGGGGTTGGTATTTGCAATAGTATTCATATATATCACCTACTAAGTGAGCTATTAGCCTTACCTCTAAGGCTAATATACCCTTAACTAGTTTGCAAGCATTTTTCCATTTATTTCAACAACGTCAAAATGACATTCGGCATCTGATTAGCTTGGGCTAGCATAGAAGTAGCAGCCTGTTGCAAGATCTGAGTACGGGTCAAATTAGAAGTTTCTGCGGCGTAATCGGTATCGACAATGCGGCTAATACCATCAGCCAGATTAGTAGATAGGGTTTGCATGTTATCGACTGAGTAATCGAGGCGATTTAACCAAATACCTAGATCAGATCTATTAGTGGCATTGATTTGAATAGCATCTT
>CANFRA010000007.1 GCA_947449305.1 Burkholderiaceae bacterium | reverse complement strand
TGGATATTCTTTGCCATCTTCCCACTTGATTGTCTCTTTGGTAGACATAGTGGAGCGAGTCTTGAAGCTGAAGTTATTAGAAACGTCTACGAAGACGATTTCACGATATTCGGGGTGAATGCCAGGTTTCATTTTGAGTCCTATGAGCGGGTAGCCGTTTAAGTTAAAAGAACCTAAATACTTTCCCAGTTTTTAAAAGCAGTGATTGGTGCAACAAAGGCGAAATTATGCCATGAAATCAACAACAAAGCGCACTTTTGGGGTCTAAACAGGCCTAAAACAGCCCCTAAGCCTGTAAATAGCCCTCAAATTAGCCTCCGCGACGCATTAGGTCAAAGAATTCACTGTTGTTTTTGGTCGATTTGAGCTTATCCACGATGAAGTTCATCGCTTCAATATCGTCCATATCGGCCAGTAATTTACGCAATACCCAGATTTTCTGGAGGTTTTCTGCCTTGACCAATAATTCCTCGCGGCGGGTACCAGACTTATTGAGGTTAATCGATGGGTAAACGCGACGCTCAGCCAAGCGACGCTCAAGATGAACTTCCATATTGCCGGTACCTTTGAACTCTTCATAAATGAGGTCATCCATACGGCTACCGGTTTCAATCAGGGCAGTGGCGATGATGGTTAATGAGCCACCTTCTTCAATATTTCGGGCTGCACCGAAAAAGCGCTTTGGACGTTGCAAAGCATTGGCATCCACACCACCAGAAAGTACTTTTCCGGATGAAGGAATGACGGTGTTGTATGCACGAGCAAGGCGGGTAATAGAGTCAAGCAAGATGATGACATCTTTACCCATCTCCACTAAACGCTTGGCTTTTTCAATCACCATCTCAGCAACTTGAACGTGACGCACTGCTGGCTCATCAAAAGTAGAGGCGACCACTTCGCCGCGAACGGAGCGCTGCATCTCGGTTACTTCTTCAGGACGCTCATCGACTAGGAGAACAATCAAGATTGCATCAGGGTTATTAGCGGAGATAGCGTGAGCGATGTGCTGCATCATCACTGTCTTACCGGATTTAGGCGAAGACACAATCAAACCGCGTTGGCCAAAGCCAATCGGAGAAATCATATCAATGATTCGGCCAGTTAAATTTTCTTCTGCCTTGATATCGCGCTCTAACAAAATCGTACGATTTGGGTGTAGTGGGGTTAAGTTCTCAAACATGATGCGGTTCTTCAGGGCTTCTGGAGCCAAACCGTTAATCTTGTCGACTTTGACTAATGCAAAGTAACGCTCACCATCTTTTGGTGTACGTACTTCACCTTCAACGCTGTCACCGGTGTGGAGGTTAAAGCGGCGAATCTGTGCGGGGGAAATATAAATATCGTCTGGTGAAGCCATGTAAGAGGCTTCAGGAGAGCGCAAGAAACCAAAGCCATCTGGTAATACCTCTAAAGTACCGTCACCAAAAACCATTTCACCGGCTTTAGCGCGCTTCTTCAGAATGGCAAACATCAATTCTTGTTTGCGCATCCGTTGCGTATTTTCAATCTCCAAGCTAGCTGCCATTTCAAGCAGGGCGGATACGTGGAGGACTTTGAGTTCAGTTAATTGCATGTGGTTCTCTGGTGTTGATAAAGAAAAAAGGGATTAGATCAATTGGTTTTGGGGTATCGCTGCGCTGATGGAAATCAAGCAGATGTGGAAAAACAGAATTTGGGAGATTTACTTAAAAGATGGGGGAGGTAATTGCTGGAAATGGGCGCTGTGCTTTAAAAAGGGCGAGGCGCTGAACTACTGTTAAACGCAATACTACACTAAAAAACGGGTCTGGCAAGTAGGGGAAGCAGGTAAAAACCACAGGCTCAACTGGTGAACCTGTGGGATGGGATCCTTAGATATTGCTGTCAATAAAGGCAGATAACTGGGATTTGGCCAAAGCGCCTACTTTTTGAGCAGCCACAGTGCCATTTTTGAATAGGATTAAGGTCGGAATGCCGCGAATATTGAACTGGGCTGGAACGCCTTGGTTTTCGTCCACGTTCATTTTTGCGATTTGCAACTTGTCGCCATACTCACCGGAAAGCTCTTCCAGGATTGGGCCAATCATTTTGCAAGGACCACACCATTCAGCCCAGAAATCGAGGAGAACAGGTTTATCGGACTTGAGGACGTCTTGTTCGAAAGAGGCGTCAGTTACGTATTTAATACCGGCACTCATGAAAATTCCTTATTTAGACTTATTTAGCGTGTTATTTAATTGTGGCGTTACAAAGCTTATATTAGCAATAAGCCAAACATTCTGCCGAATTTTCCAAATAAGCCCCAAAACCCTAATTAAATAGCCCCTGTAATGCCTCACCCATTTCCAACCATTTCAAAGCAAAAGCAGCCACAGGCTTGGGCAATTACGCCCAATAGCCAGGCGCTTACTGAATTGGCCAAAGGTATTTGGGATTGTGCAAAACAAACCCAAAAACGCCCCCTAGTAGTCCTCAGTACTGCTGGGCCACTCATTGGGGTGAGGGCAGCCTTAGAGCAAAACCGACCAAAGGATCTTCCCGATAACATTGCCTTCTTGCCGCAAGTCATTAGTTTTGCTGATTGGCTAGAGGCAGCACCGGGTGCATGGAAGTTTCCAAAAAAGCAAACGGATTTAGAGAGATGGTTATCGGTCTTTGTGAATTTGCGTAAACACAAGGTGTTGCAAAGCTGGTTTAAGGCAGAGAGTGAAGCGGGTGCATGGGGATTAGCGCAAGCTGTTATTGATGCGTGTGACTCATTATCAGAGGTGGTTGTTCCGCAATTACAAAGCGAGTTAAATGACTTGCTACAAACCCATACACTCGATACCGAAGCCTGGCTCAAAAAAGTAGAGCTTGTTTTAGATCAAGCGATTGCAAAAGCTTATGTAGGACTCTCACGCAATGTAGTCGATGAAGAGTCTGCAGTGCTCTTAACTTTCTGGCGTTACCTAACCAATATTGGTGATCCAGTGATTCGCAAGCATTTAGCGATGGCTGCCCATATGCAATTGGCAAAAACCAATGCAGAAAAAGATTACGCTGCAGTGCGCCCATTTATCTGGGTGCAGACTGCCGATCCAAAGCCAATTGAGCAAGAGTTAATCGATGGCTACCTTCATGATTACGCTCAATTCGCAACAGTAGTACGTGTAGATCTGAGTTGGCAATCCGTTGCCTTATGGCCTGAGGCACTTTGTGGATTCGATGCAGAGGGTCATATCGCAGTTGCCAATACTCAAGAAGACTCTCAAATTAGGAGCAATATTCAATCTCATCAGCAGGATAGTTGGCGCTTATTGGCAGCAAGACGTTTTGAAGAATTAGCCTGGGCTGCAACTAAAGCGATTGAGTCACATCTGATTGCCGGTAAGAAAAATATTGCCTTAGTTGCGCAGGATCGTTTGGCAGCACGCAGAGCGCGAGCATTACTCAGTCGCCTGGGTAATGCATTACGTATTCGTGATGAAACTGGTTGGAAATTATCGACTACTAGAACTGCTGCAGCATTGGATAGCTGGCTAGAAATCATGCGCGCTCCTAAAGAGGGGCCAAGTGCGAGCGCTTTGCTAGAGTTTTTACAAAATCCATATTTTGATCTCCCTCTCAGTTTGAAACAATCACCTGAAGTATGTAATGGTCTGATTGCTCAGCTTGAGGATATTTTGATTGCCAGCCAAGCAAAATCTGGTTGGGAAACTTTTATGATGGCGATAGAGCGAGCCAATAGTTATGCTGCCAGCAATGGCGGTTCGCCCAACGCGCATTTAATTGATCTCATCAAGTTTGTCAGGCGTCTCTATATCGGCTGGCAACAGCCAATGGTTGATTGCTCTAGCGCCTATAGACTCTTGCAAAAAAACCTTCAAGAAACAGGCATGGCACAGCGCCTTGAAAAGGATGCCGCAGGTAAGCAGCTCCTCGAAGTATTAAAAGGATTTGATTTCAGTAGCGGTATTTATAAAGACGTCAAGATGCGTTTGCCCGAGTGGCTAAGCCTTCTCAAGACAGTCATCGAAGAAGCATCATATGAAGAGGCTGGCCAAGAGGCGCAAGCAACCCTCAGTATTTTGCCGCTGAGCTCAACACGGCTGCGTCAATTTGATGCGGTAGTTGTAGTGGGTTGTGATGAGCAGCAATTGCCCGCATTTTCCGAGCCGCCTTTATTTTTCTCGGATACGCTGAGTCGATACTTAAAATCATCTACGATTGCAGCGCAGTACATCCAGCAAGCCAGAGACCTGTCTCAGTTGCTCGTATCTTGCAAAAATGTTGATCTCCTTTGGCAGAGCAAAAGTAAAAGCGGAGAGCCGTTAAGGCCGTCGGCTTGGATTGCGCGTTTACAGACTCAATTAAAAGACTGGCGAGTCATCGATGCGAAGCCAGATGCGTATGAAGGCCAATCTCAACCCATTACGATGTCGGTCAGTACGCCTGATCAGAACTTGGCTATTCCAGTCACTGTTTCACCCAGTGCCTATAAGGCTTTGCGTGATTGCCCTTATCGCTATTACGTCAGCAATTTATTGGGCCTACGTAAGGCAAAAGAATTTGAAGAGGGCTTTGATGCTTCTTTAGCGGGACAGACATTGCATGCACTTCTCAAAACCTTTTTTCAAGCACTCAAGACTGAAGAAGAGAAGTCACATTCACCCATACACCAAGGCATTGAGACACGACGTCAGTGGATGATCGATCATTTAATGAAGTGTTCAGAAAAAGAGTTTGAACGCCTTATTGCTGGCGATGCCCGAGTATTAGGAACGTTGAGAGATTGGCAAAAACAAATCCCTAGCTTTGTTGATTGGCAGATCAAAAGAGAAGGTGAAGGCTGGCGTTATCACGATGCTGAACTACCCATTGGTTTTACATTAAGTTTGATCGATCCTGATGGGGTACAAAGAGATATCCGTATTGCAGGGCGCGCTGATCGATTTGATATTCATGAATCTGATAGCACTGCGGCAGCAGTGATTGACTATAAAAATCAGAAGATGAAAAAGATTGTGGATCGCTCCGAAAATATCTTAGATGATCCACAGCTTTTAATCTATGCTCGCGCTGCCAATGAGAATGCCATTGCAGCCCATCTGCCAGGACGGATAGTAGGGGAGGCGCAGTGGGTCTCACTCAAAGCAGAGCTTGATAAAGGTGAGGATAAGAATATCCGGGCACATACGGTAGAAGATATGCCAGACATGATGGCTCAATTTTCTGAGCAGATCGAGAAAGACCTTAATAGTTTGTGGGCGCGCAAGCCCATGCAAGCATTTGCGCCCGATAGCGTATGCCAATACTGCGAAGCTAGAGGCGTCTGCAGAAAGGGGATGTGGTGAGCGAAGAGTTTGATTACCCCTTAGCCTGTAATCCTGAAAGATCGGTCATTGTGTCTGCCTGTGCCGGCAGTGGCAAAACTTGGTTGTTGGTAGCCCGCATGATCAGACTATTGTTAGCGGGTGCAAAACCACAAGAAATTCTAGCCTTAACCTTTACTCGTAAAGCCGCACAAGAAATGCGTGATCGTCTGTATGGCTTGCTAGAGGAGTTTTCTACTGCTGATGACAATACACTCATACATGAGTTGCATATCAGAGGCCTGACAAAAGAAGAGGCGACCAAGTTACTGCCTCAAGCACGGGCTCTGTATATCAAAGTCTTATCCAGTCCACAGGCCATCGTCATTGATACTTTCCATGGTTGGTTTGGACGCTTATTGGGTGCAGCACCGGTATCAACAGAAGTGCAGCCAGGCTTTAATCTGAGAGAAGATGCCAAGCGCCTCCAAGAAGAGTGCATGCAAGACTGGTGGGGCGATCTACCTGACAATCTCAAAAAACACTATGACGTGCTCCTAGCTGAATTTGGTGCAAGCGAAACCCAAAAGTTCTTGATGGGTAATTACAGTCTCTTTAAGCAAAGAGGTGCATGGACATTTTTCCAAGAGGCTTGTACCGCTAAAAATATTCAAGCGATTGATTATTTAGATCAGGTCTTGCCATACCTCAATCAGAAAAACCCGCTACAAATATTTTGGGAGCGCCCTGAAACTAAAGAGAATCTAGAAATACTCTACAAGTGTTTTAGTAATGGCACACCAACTCAAATAAATAATTCTCCATATATAGAGTATGTGATGCAGCATCATGCTGCCGGCGGATCTGTAATGGATATTGCAGATCAATGGGAGACTTATTTCTTTACCCAAAAACGCGCGCCATTAGCTGATATCGAAAAAACTTCCGCTCCTATGCTCAAGTACCTCAGTAAAACGGGTGGAGATCCCACGCAAATTACTGCTATTCGTAATGATTGGGTGCAGGCCTATGAAGCTCTGTTTGCTTGGCAAAGCGAGCATCTCATACATGAACTCAATGAAGCCTGGTTTGCTATGAGCGAAGCGATGCTAAGCCATATGGAAAAAGCTAAAGAGTCTATGCGGGTACGTGACTTTGATGATCTAGAAATTGGCGTTAGTCAATTAATGGCTAGCTCTGCTAATGCATCTTATCTACAGGCCCGCCTGGATGCAAAGTACAAACATATTCTGATTGATGAGTTTCAAGATACCAACCCATTGCAATGGCAAATATTGCGTTCTTGGTTAGATGGCTATGGTGATGATGGTTCTATGCCAAGTGTCTTTATTGTGGGTGATCCTAAACAGTCTATTTATCGTTTCCGCCGTGCTGATCCAAGGCTATTTGATAGTGCGAGAAAATTTCTGGTGAATAAGTTAAATGCCGAGCCTTTGTCACAGAACAAGACACGCAGAAACGCACCCGCTATTAATGATGCGGTGAATGATGTGTTCTTGGCGGGTGCCTTACCCGAGAGTTATCAATATACCAAGCAGAACACTGCCTGGAAGCCTTTGCTAGATGGCATTCCAGCAGAAGACTATGCGGCAAAAGGCGAAGCGCAATTACTGCCGCTGATTGAGCGGGTTGAGAAGGTGCAGCCAGACCGATCTGGCACAGCTTTTGATAATGCTATTAAAGATGCGAGTCAAACGATTGATGTGCAACAGCGCTATGAAGAAGGCAAGCAAATTAGTCGCCTCATTCATCATGTGATTGCGACACGTCAAGTAATGGATAAAAAGGACGGTAAGGAGTATTGGCGTGCTGCAAGAGCGAGTGACTTCATCTTATTAGTGAAGCGCCGTCAGTATTTACCGCAATTTGAGAGAGCTTTACGAGAAGCAGGCCTAGCTTATGACAGCTCACGTTTAGGTGGCCTCTTAAATACCTTAGAGATTGATGACTTGATTGCCTTACTGACGGTCTTAGTTTCTCCAAGGCATGATTTACCCTTAGCTCAGATACTGCGCAGTCCGATCTTTAGCTTTACTGAAGCGCAGATGCAAATGCTGAGTATGAGTACTGGTGGCAATGAGGGCTATCGCTCTTGGTGGGAGGCCTTACAGGCTAGCCAAGACCCAGGGATACAGAGGGCAGCAAGGTATTTAGAGCATTGGCGCGCTCTAGGTGAGGCATTGCCAGTCCATGACTTACTCGATTTGATTTATAACGAGAGTCATTTGCGAGTGAGTTATGCCATTGCTGCTCAAAATCTGGCGCGTGCGCAAGTCTTAGCAAATTTAGATGCTTTCTTAGAGCTCGCCTTAAATCAAGATGGTGGACGCTATCCAAGTCTGAGTCGTTTCATTGATGATATGAATGCAATGCGTCGTGGCGATGATGATGAGACGCCGGATGAGGGAGATGTAGAGGCAGAGGCCGATGCCAATGAAGATATTGGCGAAGTCGATGAGCAAAGCGAGATGTCAGAAGAAGACCGGCACAAGCGCGTACGCTTAATGACGATACATGGTGCTAAAGGATTAGAGTCACCGTTTGTCATCATGCTCGATGCCAATAACACTGAATGGCGGGCACCACATCGAGGCGTTCTACTCGATTGGTCTCCAGAGCACGCTAGCCCAAGCCATCTTTCTCTGTATACCGCTAAGACACTGACTGGTGAGCGCAGTGACATTTTCAAAAAAGAAAACGAAGTCAGTCAGAATGAAAACTGGAACTTGCTATACGTTGCAATGACCAGGGCTAAGCAGGGCCTATGGCTTAGCGGCGTTCAAAGCAGAACTAAAACAGGTGTTAATGAGCGCTCCTGGTATGGCAGAGCCCTCAATGCAGGGATAGCAATTTTAGATATCCATACACTTGGCCTTGAGGAGTCTCCCAAAAAACAGGATGAGATCAAGGTAGAGTTAGGTAGCATGCCATTTAAGATTGATCACTTTGAGATCGCATGGGATCAAGCTCAGAAAAATTATCAAGACTCGATTTTAAAGATTGAGAGTGGAGCACTAGCGAAAGAGCTTGCGGCAAAATCCTTAGAGCAGGCAAAAGAAGAGCCTGACCCAGAAATTCTGGAAGAGGGCACGAACTTTCATAAGCTACTTGAGTTCTTGACCGCAGACTCAAGCAACCCAGCCAAACCTCCCATGCCAAGTGAGCAAGAGGTAATGAATTGGCTAGGCGTAGATCAAGCGCACGCCCAAAAGTTAATTGCTCGAACCAACACAGTATTAGAAGCGCCAGAATTGAAGCGCTACCTCACCTCAGGGCAGTGGATCCAGGCTTGGAATGAGCTCGATATTGCTAGTGAAGAGGGCAAGAGTTACCGCATGGACCGCTTGGTCGAGTTAGATGACCATCTAGCCATCATTGACTACAAACTCACGATTCCAGATATCGGCACTGAGAAGTATGAAAAGTATCGCAAGCAGCTACAGGTCTATCAGCATGAGCTCACACGCATTCGGAAAGACAAGCCGAATAAGGCTTACTTAATTTCTTCTACAGGTGAGATAGTGGAAGTGAAGTAGGGTGCTAAGCGGCAGCCTTGAATTTGTTATTAATCAGAGCGCCTTTGTTTAGCTTCTTTTCAACGCTCGATATTGACTTAGACTCTCTTTTGACTTCGCCAAGTACTTGGTTGATAAAGGTTTGCCAGCCTTCACCCTTAGATTTATAAAAATCCAAAACATCCTTATCAATTCTTAGGGTGACTTGCTCTTTAGTTCCACTGCCTATAGGCCTTCCTCTGCCACGAACTACCCTGTGTTTAATCTCATTCCACTCTTCTTCTGTGATAGGTGGGTTGTCAGGGTCAGATAAGGCTGCTTTAGTAATAGCAGCATCCTCTTCGGCACTCAGTCTAATTAATTTCTTCTTCATAGATCTTCATCTCACGGTTATTTGCTTTTCGTAGGCTAATAATTCTCATCGCTCCTTTTGACTCAACATAAACTACGCAGTACAGGCGTTGGTCAATCGGAGCCAAGGCAATACGCCTGTCCTCGCCATAATCTTTTTTTTGATCGACCCAACTAAAGGCTGCATTCCAATCAAGCAACTTTGCATCTGAGAGGGGTAGGCCATGCTTTGTAATATTTGAATCATTTTTTGCCGCATCATAAGTGAATTTCATCCGAAATATTGTAGCTACGTTAAATCATAACATCAATGAATTAATATAACTACAAAAAATAAGGGAATATTTAGAAAACCACACTGAAATGCTAAATAAACCACTATTATTGAAGTATGGAACGATTTCCCATCATCATCGAAATAGTAGAAACCGTGCAGCCTTGGCTATACCGTGCCAGCATTTATCTATCGAATACTTTTGTAGATGACCCTGCAATATTGGCATTTGTGTTCTGCTAAATAAAAACCACCGCATGCGGTGGTTTTTATTTGAAGCAAAAGAAAGGTTGGGAAAGATCTACTTAATCATTCCTGCATTCTTTGCATCTTCCATGGCTTGAGGAATTTTCTCTTTCATGAAGGCCGGCATTTTTGCCAAAGGCACATCCACAATCACAAACCCAGAGTCTTCTAGTTTCTTCTTGGTTTCTGGATCGGCATTGAGCTTGGCAAAGTAGTCAGATAGTTTTTGCTGTAATACCAGTGGAGTGGCTTTAGGTACGGCAACGCCGCGATAAGCGCCGTCTACCCAGTTCAGACCTAATTCTTTAAAGGTTGGCACGTCTGGGAGGGCAGGGCTACGTTTCTCAGTAGCAATGGCTAGCGTACGTACCTTACCTTTTTGCTGAATCGCTAATGGCAGATACCCCATTGCGCCATCTACGTGCATCCCAATCAAGGCAGTGATTAAATCACCGGTACCTTTAAAGGGAACGTAATTGATTTTGACGCCAGCTAATTTATTTAAGCGCTCTACAGCCATATGGTTTGCAGAGAACTGTGCTGAACCTGCTAAAGACATCTTGCCTGGATCTTTCTTGGCAGCCGCAACAAATTCTTGATAGGTCTTATACGGACTATCAGCAGAGACCATCAAGGCATCTGGAGTGAAGTGGTAGTAGTAGATCGCATTAATGTCTTCGGTCTTGTACTGAATACCTTCTTGTAAAGGCTGCAAGATCGTATGCGGAATATTGACACCCACTACGGTAGTGCCGTCAGCAGGATAGGTGTTGAGAGCGCTCCATACCAAAGCGCCGCCAGCACCAGCGCGATTCATCACTACCATGGGCTGATTAAATTTCTTGGCAGAAATATCGGCTTGATAACGCGCTACTAAATCAGACTCACCCGCAGCAGGAAAGGGAATGATGTACTGAATAGTTTTGTCTGGGAAAGGTTGAGCGCTAGCACCCGATAGCAAACCAAAAGAAAGCAGGCAGGCGCTTAGTAAGGTACTCAGTAATTTAAATAGCTTCATTTAGAAATCTCCTCGATAACTGCACTAGTAACATCACTCATCATCGCGCTGCCGCCAAGATCACGAGTGTGTAGCTTTGGATTGGCTGTCACTTTTTCAATCGCGGCCATTAATTTAGCGCCTAGGGCTTTTTCACCTAGGAAGTCGAGCATCATCACTGCTGACCAGAAAGTGCCAATGGGATTAGCAAGGCCTTTGCCCATGATGTCAAACGCAGAGCCATGAATGGGTTCAAACATCGATGGATAGCGGCGCTCTGGATCTAGGTTGGCGGTTGGTGCAATACCTAAGCTACCTGCGAGTGCTGCGGCTAAATCACTTAGCACGTCTGCATGCAAGTTAGTAGCCACAATGGTGTCTAAAGACTCAGGACGATTGACCATACGCGCTGTTGCAGCATCAACCAATTCTTTATCCCAAGTGACATCCGGAAAATCTTTAGCAACGATGTTGGCGATTTCATCCCACATCACCATGCCATGACGTTGGGCATTCGATTTAGTGATGACGGTCAGATGCTTACGAGGGCGTGACTGAGCTAACTTAAAAGCAAAGCGCTGTACACGCTCAACTCCAACGCGCGTCATGATGCTCATATCGGAAGCCACTTCAATCGGATGGCCTTGATGTGCTCTGCCGCCGACACCAGAGTATTCGCCTTCAGAGTTCTCACGCACGATCACCCAATCGAGTTGACCAGGCTTGCAATTACGTAGGGGCGTTTCAATTCCGGGAAGAATGCGAGTAGGGCGCACGTTTGCATACTGATCAAAGCCCTGGCAGATTTTGAGACGCAAGCCCCACAAAGTAATGTGATCAGGAATTTTTGGATCGCCAGCTGAACCGAACAAGATGGTGTCTTTAGAGCGCAAAGGCTCCAGACCATCATCGGGCATCATGATGCCGTGTTTACGGTAGTAATCACCGCCCCAATCAAAGTGCTCAAAATCAAAAGCGATTTCAGGATGTTTTTTGCTTAAGGCATTCAGAACCTTTTCGCACTCAGGAATGACCTCCTTGCCAATTCCGTCACCCGGAATGGACGCTATCTTGTACGTCTTCATGTGTCTCCTACTGTTCTTTTTATGGATAACTGCATCGGCAGCTATTTGACCCATTATGCAATCCCTGACCCCCTAAAGACCTCAAAACAACAAAAATAGCCTCATTTTTACGGTTTTTACATATACTGTATAAACATACAGTATATTAATGACTATGAACCAGCCAATCAGTCCCACCAAAGTAAGCCTAAGCCAGAGCCCACAAGCCTTGGGCGCTTATTTTGCCGCCTATGAGACTAGACTCCTGAGCCATCGAATTTCGGCAGGATTTCCTAGTCCGGCGGCAGATTACGCTGAGGATGGCCTCGATTTGAACCATTACTTAGTTCAGAACAAGCCGGCCACTTTCATGTTCACAGTGAAGGGTGATTCCATGCTGGGAGCAGGAATTTGTGATGGTGACAAGGTCGTCGTTGATAAAGCCCTGAAGCCAAAACATAAAGACATCGTAGTAGCGGTAGTCGACAGCGAGTACACCATCAAACGCCTGTATCAATTACGCGGCCGTATTGAACTCCAAGCAGAAAACCCGAACTATCAAGCCATCACCTTTAACGAAGGTAGTGAGCTGCAAATCTGGGGTGTCGTTGTCGGGGTAGTGCGCAAGTACAGCAATGCAAGTACGAGATACAACAAGGAGGCAAAGTCATGAACCCCCTTTTTGCACTCGTTGATGTCAATAACTTTTATGTTTCTTGTGAGCGCGTGTTTCAGCCCAAGCTAGAAGAAGTGCCAATGGTAGTGCTCTCTAATAACGATGGCTGCGCAGTCGCGCGTAGTGCAGAAGTCAAAGCGCTGGGTGTCAAGATGGGGACACCTTGGTTTCAGATGCAAGAGCTTGCTAAGAAGCATGGAATCCAGGCTTATTCATCCAACTACACTCTGTATGGGGATATGAGTAGCCGCGTAGTGCAAGTACTTAAAGCCTTTACGCCAAATCTTGAGGTCTATAGTATCGATGAGAGCTTTTTGCAGATCGAGACAGTCTTAAAACAATATCAAGACACGATCGAGTTGGGAGCAAAAATTAAGCAGCAAGTTAAAGACACTACTGGTCTGCCGGTCTGTGTCGGCATTGGGGCGAGCAAGACCCTAGCCAAGTTAGCCAATCACTTGGCTAAGAAACACAAACAGTTTTCTGGAGTGTGCGACGTAAATGCCATGGCAAAGCCAGAGCTCTATCAGTGGATGAGTGAGACGCCCGTTGGTGAGGTATGGGGTGTTGGTAGACAAATCGCCAAAAAACTCACAGCCCAAAATATTCATAGCGTATTTGATCTCTTGCAAGCTTCACCACAAGCGATGCGCCAACAGTTTGGGGTGGTAATGGAACGCCTTTGTTATGAGCTGCGTGGGACTTCTTGTTTAGAACTCGAAGAAGTGGCACCAGCCAAACAACAAATCATTGCCTCACGTAGTTTTGGAAAGCTTGTGACTAGCCAGGCAGAGCTTGCCCAGTCAGTTGCTACCCATGTAGCACGCGCAGCAGAGAAGCTGAGGGCCCAAAACAGCACTACCGGCGCGCTCACCGTATTTATTCAAACTAATCCGTTTAAGCAATACGAGCCGCAGCATCATCAGAGCGTCACGATTCCACTGCCCGACCCAAGCGATAACACACTGACATTAACTAATGCAGCCCTTGCAGGTTTAAAGCAAATCTATAAACCGAACTTTCGTTATAAGAAAGCGGGCGTCATTCTCAACCTCATTAGTGACAAGCCAACAATGCAGCAATCCTTGTTTGAAGACATTGAAAGTAAAGGCAAGTCGGCACATCTCATGAAGGCGATGGATCAGATCAATACGCGTTTTGGTAATGCAGTACTGAGATCAGCGGCAGCAGGAACCAACGGTACAAAGCAAGAGTGGCAAATGAAAGCGGGTAATAAGTCACCAAACTACACCACGCAGTGGGATGAGTTACCAGTAGCAAGATAAGAAAAAAATGAAAAAAGAAATAAAAAAACTACAGCAAAACAGTTATTTTTTACAAGCTCATTTTGTGAGCTTTTGACCCACTAATCTGAATATGTAGCAACAAACACAATAGCGAAAGAGGAGAAGTAAATGGAAACCATCAGCAACTTAATGAACAACTTTAACGGCATCTCATTGGCAGTCATCATGATTTTGTCTTACTGCGCAGTGCTCAAAAACACTAAGCGTCATGAAGGCGAAACAAAGCCAGTATTTAATCGTAGATACGAGTAAAGATTAGTAAACAAGCAGTAAACCGCAGTGGGTTTTGAAAGCAGAGGGGAGTAAGGAAATCACGGATTCCTTATTCCCTAATTCTTTTGGGGCTCGGGATAAGGTTATTGGGCATAATGCCCCTAAGTAATGTATGGCTTTTCATAAAATAACAAAAGGACAAAGTTCGTTAATATTGAAAAATGAATGAAGACAAGCAATCCTATTTAGATAAAAAATTACGCCCATTACCACGCTGGATATTTATGTCCCGTTGGTTGCAGGCACCTTTATATATTGGCCTCATCGTTGCCCAAGGTGTTTATGTTTGGCAGTTCTGGATAGAGCTCTACCATCTGATTGCCATGATGGCGAATAAGAGCATGACTGAAACAGCATTAATGCTTGTTGTCTTAGGTTTAATAGACGTTGTAATGATCTCTAACCTATTAGTCATGGTCATCGTTGGTGGCTGGGAGACCTTTGTTTCACGTTTGGAGTTGCAAAATCATCCCGATCAGCCTGAGTGGTTATCTCATGTGAATGCTGGCGTTCTGAAAGTGAAGCTAGCAACAGCCATTATTGGTATTTCATCGATTCATTTGCTCAAGACTTTTATTAATGCCGCATCCTATGATGAAAAGACATTAATGTGGCAGACGCTCATTCACGTTACCTTTGTATTGTCTGCCGTTGCCATTGCCTATACCGAAAAAATAGTGACTTCAGCTCACAAACCCCATTGAGAATGAGGGCAGCTAGCCTACTCAGAATTCCAGAGTAAGGCTCTCACTCAATCGAAATGAGCAAAATGACATCAAACCCTTGTTTTGAATGCGGCCAGTGTTGCCAACATTTTCGGGTGAGTTTTTATCATGCTGAAATTGCAGGCAATGGTGTTGGCATAGTGCCAGCAGAGCTCACCACTAAAATTACCGAGCACCTCGCTTGTATGAAGGGCACAGAGAAGGGCGGGGCACCTTGCATAGCGCTCACTCATAACAAAGAAGAAGGCTGGCGCTGCTCTATTTATGATGATCGACCAAGCCCTTGCCGAGAATTTAATATTCTCAATGAGGATGGAACACCGAATCCGGATTGTCAGAGGCTACAAGAAGTAGCTAGGCAAAGACGCTTAAGTAGAAATGTTGATCATTAGCAAGAGAGAAGAATGAGCGCATTAAAAATTTTTGTAACGGCATCGGCCTTCATTTGCTCTTCACTCGCATATGCGGACTATCCCGAAAAGTCGATTCGCTTAGTGGTGCCATTTGCTACTGGAGGAACTTCAGAGATCATTGCGCGCTCTGTGGCCAGTAGCCTCAGTACAAGCCTAGGCCAATCTGTCTATGTGGATAACAAGCCTGGTGGTGCTGGCAACATTGCCATGGAAGAGGTCAAACGCGCTAATCCAGATGGCTACACCTTGATATTGGGTCATGTCGGAACTTTAGCTGTGAACCCTGCGCTATTTGGTAAAAAACTTCCTTATGATCCCAACAAAGATTTTGCGCCCGTAACCTTAGTAGCAAAAGTGCCCAATGTGATTGCAGTGAGTGAGAAAAGCAATTACAAGACCTTGGCCGATTTAGTGGCAGATGCTAAAAAGAATCCGGGAAAAATAAACTATGGCTCTGCAGGCAATGGCAGTGCAGGGCACTTGGCAATGGAATATTTTTCATCTGAAGCCGGAATTGATTTAGTACATGTACCTTACAAAGGTTCTGGCCCAATGCTCACCGATTTAATCGGCGGTCAAATTCAGGCAACATTCAATGGCTTACCTTCATTAATGGGTCAGATTAAAGGTGGCGCATTACGTCCACTAGCTGTTGGATCATTGGAGCGCTCAAAGGTGCTGCCTAATATACCCACCATCGCTGAGTCTGGGTACAAAGGATTTGAGACTTCACAATGGTATGGAATTATGGCTCCTGCCGGTACGCCGCAACCGGTGATCGATCGCTTGCAAAAAGAGATTGCGAAATCTTTAAAGTCAAAAGAAGATTCTAAAAGGATGCTAGATGATGGAGCGGTGTTAGTGGGAGATACACCTGCTCAGTTTGGAGCATTCATTAAAACTGAGCAAAGCCGTTGGGCTAAAGTGGTTGAAAAGGCGAAAATCACAGTCGATTAAGGAAATGCTACAGGCATACCCTTTATTTGAGAGCAAGTATTAATATAGTGATGTTTAAATCTGGGCCAAACCCCAATGCCAAAAAAGACAAAAGAATCCCTGCGTAGTGCCCGCTGGTTTGCACCAGATGATTTACGCTCATTTGGGCATCGCTCGCGCGCCATGCAAATGGGCTATGGCCCCGAGGATTGGGCTGGTAAGCCAGTGATTGCCATTATTAATACTTGGTCAGACATTAATCCTTGCCATACGCATTTCAAACAACGGGTTGAGGATGTCAAGCGCGGTATTTTTCAAGCAGGTGGATTCCCGCTAGAGCTGCCAGCAATTTCACTGGCAGAGCAGTATGTCAAACCGACAACCATGCTCTATCGAAATATGCTCGCCATGGAAACCGAAGAGCTCATTCGCTCTCATCCTGTTGATGGTGCAGTACTTATGGGTGGCTGCGATAAAACAACTCCTGGTTTAGTGATGGGCGCTTTATCTGCTGGCTTGCCATTTGTATATCTACCTGCTGGTCCGATGTTGCGGGGTAATTGGAAAGGCAAAGTTCTCGGTTCAGGATCTGATGCTTGGAAGTATTGGGATGAGCGCCGCGCTGGCAAGCTCTCAGAAGCTCAATGGTTAGAAGTAGAGGGCGGTATCGCGCGCAGTCATGGCACTTGTATGACGATGGGCACAGCAGCGACCATGATGGGTATTGCCGAAGCATTAGGACTCACGCTACCCGGTGCATCAAGTATTCCGGCGGCCGATGCAAGTCATCCACGCATGGCTGCAGCCTGCGGCAGAAGAATAGTAGAGATGGTCTGGGAAGATTTAACCCCAGCAAAAGTCTTAAATAAAACGAGCTTCTTAAATGCTATTAATGCTGCTATGGCCATGGGCTGCAGTACGAACGCCATCATTCATTTGATAGCGATGTCAAGACGTGCTGGAGCAGAGTGCACTGTGACCCTAGATGATTTTGATAAGGCCAGCAGAAAAGTCCCCGTGATTGCCAATATCCGTCCTAGTGGTGATCAATATTTGATGGAAGACTTTTATTACGCAGGAGGCATGCCTGCACTCCTCAAGCAAATGGGCTCCCATCTCAATCCAAAAGCGATGACTATCACCGGTAAAACCATTGGTGAGAATATTCAAGATGCGCGAGTGCATAACGAAGATGTCATCAGGCCCTTAAATAAAGCAATCTACCAAGAAGGCGCGCTCGCGGTACTTAAAGGCAATATCGCTCCTGGTGGCGCAGTGATTAAGCCAAGCGCCTGTGCAGAAAAATTCTTAAAGCATACTGGTCCAGCCTTAGTGTTTGATAGCTATCCTGAAATGAAAAAAGCCGTTGAAGATGAAAATCTTGACGTCACCGAAAATCACATCTTAGTACTCAGAAACGCCGGCCCCAAAGGCGGACCTGGCATGCCCGAGTGGGGCATGTTACCGATTCCAGTAAAACTCGTTAAGCAAGGTGTACGCGATATGCTGCGCTTATCCGATGCACGGATGAGTGGGACGAGTTATGGTGCTTGCATATTGCATGCCTCGCCAGAAGCCTATATCGGTGGACCATTAGCGCTCGTTAAAACAGGAGATCTGATCACCGTCGATGTACCCAACAGAAAAATTCATTTAGAGATTAGTGATGAAGATCTCAATCAAAGAAAAGCCAAATGGGTTGCACCAGCGCCTAAATATGAACGTGGCTATGGCTGGATGTTCAGCCGCCATATTCTGCAAGCAGAAGATGGATGTGACTTTGATTTCCTAGAAACCAGCTTTGGTAAACCAGTGCCAGAGCCAGATATTTTTTAAGGGTAGAATTAAATATGAATCTTTTTACGAGCATTATTCGCATCGCAGCGTTATTTTTAGCAGTCTTGATTTTCCCGTTAGCGGTGCAGGCTCAGGCTTGGCCTACCAAACAGCCCATTAAATTTATTGTGGTTTATCCGGCTGGTGGCGCTTCCGATGTCACAGCAAGATTAATCGCTACAAAACTATCTGAGTCAATTGGGCAGTCAGTAGTGGTAGAAAATAAGCCAGGAGCTAACGGCATTATTGCAACCGAATACGTAGCTAAGGCAGCTCCTGATGGTTATACCCTCTTAATGGCTAACTTAGGACCAAATGCAATTAATCCGGTGGTGTACAAAAAACTGCCATATGATGCTGTTAAAGACTTCTCAGCAGTTACCTTAACGACCATCGTTCCCCAATTTATTGTGGTTGCGCCAACCCAGCCAATTAATTCCTTGGCTGATCTGATTGCCTATGCAAAAGCCAATCCTGGAAAGGTCACGTTTGCCTCAGCAGGCAACGGCGCATCAAACCACCTTTCTGGTGAGCTATTTAACTCCATGGCAGGGATCAAGATGGTGCATGTTCCATATAAGGGCGATGCACCAGGCCTTGTCGATGTGATGTCAGGGCAAGTAACTGTTGCCTTGCCAACAGCCATTGCCGCCACACCTTTTATTCGTTCAGGCCAATTACGTGCTTTAGCGGTGACTAGCAATAAGCGCTTACCTTCATTTCCGGATGTGCCAACTGTTGCAGAAACCATACCTGGATTTGAGTCAGTATCTTGGGGCGGTGTAATGGTGCCAGCCGGAACACCTCCAGCCATTATTGATCGCTTAAATAGCGAGATTCTGAAGATTCTGAAGATGCCTGATGTTGCAGAGAAGCTCAAGAGTTATGGCGCTGAGACAGTAGGCTCTACGCCAAAGCAATTTGACGCCTATGTGAAGTCTGAGATTGCTAAGTGGGGTAAGGTAGCGCGTGAAAACAACGTGACACTAGACTAGTTTGGCGATATCTCTTACATTAATCTGATATGACGATCACCTTTAAAAAACTACATCCCACCTTTATGGCTGAGGTGAGCCCCATCAATTTACGTGAGCTCAGTGATGAAGCCTCGCTTGAAGAGCTGCGCAAGGGAATGACAGAATATGGCGTCCTAGTATTTAAAGGCCAAGAGTTCTCACTCCAAGATCAGCTTGATTTTGCCCAGCGCCTCGACGGTGAGTTGCATTCCAAAACATCTAATTCAGCGGTGAGCAAGAACCGTTTTGGTAATGATGCCTTAACTGATATTTCGAACGTGACCCAAGACGGCGATATTATGGCGGCCGACGATCGGCGCCGCATGAACAATATTAGCAATCGTATTTGGCATACCGATGCATCCTTTGTCGATCCAGCAGGGCGCTACTCTATGCTCTTTGCACGCAATATTCCACCAGTGCGCGCCGATACCGAATTTGCAGATATGCGTGCTGCCTATGATGCTTTAGATGAACAAACTAAAGAGACGATTGCAAATTTACATGTACGCCATTCAATTGTGTATTCACGGCATACAATGGGTTTTGATTTTGCTGAGGAAGAAAAAGCTAAACTTCCAGGAGCAACACAACCATTAGTCAAGATGATTCCAGGCTCTGCGCGCAAGGGCTTATATCTTGCTTCTCATGCTGACCATGTAGTGGAGTGGCCGGTGCCTGAAGGGCGTCTCTTGTTAAAAGAATTGATGGAGCATGCCACGCAGCCACAGTTTGTGCATTATCACGAATGGACCTTGGGAGATTTAGTCATTTGGGATAACCGCACAACGATGCATAGAGCGCGTCCATTTGACGATAAGCTTTATAAGCGTGAGCTGACTCGAGTAACCACTCTAGATATTGCTCGCGTTTAGATTTTAGAAAATCTACAGCATTTATCTGCTGGAGAGTATTACAAAGAGGTAATGCTTTCCTACGCCCAATTCATCCCCAATCTCTATCCATTGCCTACTAATAGCTCTACGCTGAACTCTTCTATATAGAGGAGGTCAGCTTTGCGAGTTTCTATAGAGTGTTCTCACAGGCAATTACAGTTATTTAGAATCTCACTAGACGCCAGAACTGTCCTAGTGCTAGCTATTATTTGGATGATCTGGGGAATGCTGAAAATGCTACGGATAATCTAAGGCCACTCTGCCTTATTGGACTCTTATTTATCCGTAAATTGCAGTTTAGCCAAACGGGCATACAGACCACTACGAAGAATTAAATCCGCATGGGTCCCCGTTTCAATAATTCGTCCATTCTCTAACACCAAAATTTTATCGGCTTGCTTGACTGTAGACAGGCGATGCGCAATCACAATAGTAGTACGGTGATCCATGGCAGCTTCTAGAGCGCGCTGAACTAGTAATTCAGATTCAGCATCAAGAGCGCTTGTGGCTTCATCTAAAAGTAACAGGGCAGGATTTTTTAAGAGGACTCTGGCAATAGCAATGCGCTGCTTTTGTCCTCCTGATAAACGAATACCCCGATCACCTAAGAAGCTTTGATAGCCTTCAGGTAATTTAGAGATAAATTCATCGGCAATTGCTAGGCGAGCGGCAGCGAACACTTCCTCATCGGTGGCATCCATTTTTCCAAAGCGAATATTTTCCATGGCGTTATCAGAAAAAATCACAATATCTTGTGGCACTACACCAATCATTTTTCGCAGAGCTTCCAATTCAAGATCTTTAATGTTGATGCCATTAAATAGAATCTTTCCGCTGGTGGGATCATAAAAGCGCTGAAGAAGTTGAAAGAGGGTGGTCTTACCAGCACCTGAGGGGCCGACAACGGCAATGCGCTCACCAGGTTTAATCTCAAAAGAGACATCCGATAAAACGCTGTTTTGATTAGAAGGATAGTGAAAGCACAAGTTATCTACTGCTACTCCAATACCATTGGCATTCACCTGAGGGATTGATTCCACAACTGCTACCGTTTGAATAGATGACTGAACGTTGAGTAGTTCTAAAAGACGATCACTAGCTCCAATGGCTCTTTGGGTATCGCCTACTACTTCAGAGATACCGGCAATCGCACCAGCAACGATTACGGCATACAAAATAAATTGAGAGAGCTCTCCAGCGGTAATTTGATTGTCCATAACGGCATAAGCACCAAGCCAGAGAACCAAAATAATGCTGGTAAAGCCAAATAGAATTGCCACAAAGGTCAGCAATGACCGAGCTTGTGTCCGGGTGATCGCCGCTACAAGTGCAGTTTGAATGGATTGGTTAAAGCGATTGATTTCAATCTTTTCATTGGTAAAAGACTGAATCGTTGGAATCGCGTTTAATTTCTCACTTGCTAGTGCAGAGGCATCGGCAATCTTATCTTGTGAATTTCGTGAGAGCTTGCGAACACGCCTTCCCATGATCACAGTAGGAATGATGGTCATGAGCAAGGTAGCAAAAATCAGGACAGATAGTTTTGGGCTGGTGATAAACATCATCACTAAACCACCTGCTAGCAAGAGCATATTGCGGATAGCCATCGAGACACTAGTGCCAATCAAGGTCTGAATCAGGACGGTATCAGTATTCAGGCGCGAGAGAATTTCACCGCTGTGCGTAGATTCAAAGAACTCAGGACTTTGTTTGATGACATGGCTATAGACCGCTGAGCGAATATCAGTCGTAATTTTTTCGCCAAGCCAGGACACCATGTAAAAACGCAGAGAGGTGCCTAATGCCACTAAACAAGCTACAGCAAATAAGGTTAAAAAAGTGGTATTGATTTGGCTGCCGCTATTGGCATTAAATCCCAAATCAATGATTTGTCTAAAAGAGAAGGGAACAGCTAAGGTTGCACTAGCAGCTAGAACCAGACTAAAGATCGCTAAGACAAATTGCTTTTTATAGGGCTTTAGAAAAGGAGTTAGTGCTGCTAGGGTACGAAACCCACGGGGATTGGTCTTGTTGCTCTGCTTGGTCATTGAATAATCCCTAATAATTATCTATGATAGTTCACTTAGATTGGCTTTGGACTTTTAGAGATATCAGGAAGATGGCAGGCGAGAGCTCCGCAACAAATAAAGACCCCCTATACAAAAGAAGCCCCTGGCTACCTCGCGGTCAAACACGCAAGATCATTTTTCTAGGACTGATTATCTTTGCCAGTTTCGGCTCAACACAGCATTGGTCCTTTGGGATTCTGCTTCTCCTGACAATTGTTTGCCTCTCGCCAAAAGTATTGCTAGCCACCGCCTATTACTATGGACGATCTGCTATGTATCTTGGCCAGCGGTTCAGCAAATGAGCGCTCAATGAAAATCTTTTTGACTGGCGCCAGCGGTTTTGTAGGAAGTCATTTAGTCCAGTCTCTTGTATCGGCAGGCCATGAGATCGTTGCGCACTATCGCTCACCACAGTCGCTCAATATCAAGCCTGAGAATCATGTTGAAGTGTGGTCGGGTGACTTAAATGATGTTCAAAGTTTAGCCAAGCGACTACAAGGTATCGATAGTGTGATTCATTGCGCAGCAGAGATGAGGTTATGGAATAGCGAAAAAGCATTACATGAGACCAATGTGCTCATGACAGAGCATATTCTGAAGGCTGCTAAGCAGGCTAGCGTTCCGCAGTTCATATATATGAGTGATGCATCGGTTGCTAAAGATCCGTCTATGCCTAATTTAGAAGTTAGCGAATCGCGCGCTTTGCCATCTCTACAAAAATTTCCCTATAGCCATAGCAAGTCCTTAGCAGAGCAGTATGTTCTAGCGGCTGGAGATGAGTCTTTTCGAGTCATCAGCCTTCGACCTGCATCAATTTGGGGAAAAGGGGATCTCATTGATCGCATCTTAGGTAAGGCTGCTAACTTGAATCAATTTGGCTGGTTTGATCAGGGTAACTATCTCTTTTCCACTTGCAACATTGACAACCTGTGCGCAGCAGTTAATAAAGCCTTGCTATCTAAATCAAATCGAGAAAGCTTTTTTATTAGCGATGGACCGCCAGTTCTCTTTAGGCAATGGATGAGTAGAAGACTTTTGGCAGGCCATTACAAAGTGCCTACTTTATCCATCCCCCGTTTCTTAGCCTGGCCATTGGCACGCTTTACGGAAAATGGTTGGAACTACTTACCGCTACGTGGAGAGCCCCCTTTAATTCGGGAGATGGTCCACTTAATGGCGCACCCGTTTTCTGTCTCGATTACCAAAGCTAAAGAGCAATTGGCTTATGAGCCGATCTATGGGATGGAAGAGGGCATGCTAGAAATAGAGAAAAATCATATTTAATCAAGGGTTTACCCTAGATATCTTGACTCCAAGAATGTCGCGGTTTAAAGTTTTCACAGTAAATAAGTACTGATACATTGCTGGTGCACTGAAGATCTAATAAAGATCTCGTGCGCAACAGATAAAAACCTTGAAAGGATACAAAGCATGATGAAATTTCATGATGTCAGAGACCAGATTTCTAAAATAGCTGGATTTTGCGGCATGGTGACTAGCATTACCGTAGCTTTTTATCTGATCTTATCGGCGGGCGAGACTCAATCTAAATCAGCCACGTTGATCGTATCACTTGGAATTGGCTTGGCATTAAGTGGTCTTAGCTTTAAGGCGCTGCTCAAGTCCCAGCGTTAAAAGCCAATTCTGAACCGATAAAAGCCCCACAATATTGCAGTTTTTGGGGCTTTTTCTTTGGGCCCAAAATAGCCCGCCCAATACCTCAGAACCCTATTAAACCCCATTTAATCGGTGTAAACACTTATATCTAAAACCCCTCAAGAGGCTTTTACTAAGGCATCTATAGATCAACGTTTTACGGTATGACTCATTTTTGGCTTGACCCCCTTTTTGAAATTGGTTTGAAGACAAACCAATTCAATTTTCTATTCATTTCTTATAGCAAAGTCTGAGGTAAGAATTGAATTCTGTATCCCAAGAAGTCGTGCTTGATTCCCAGCCCATCAATTTCCAGCCCTTAAAAGAGCGTGGTCAAAGAGAGGTTTTCTGCGGCCTGACTGGAATCATCTGGTTGCATCGCAAAATTCAAGATGCCTTTTTTCTAGTAGTGGGTTCTCGTACCTGCGCTCATTTGATTCAGTCTGCGGCAGGCGTGATGATTTTTGCAGAGCCCCGTTTTGCAACTGCCATCATTGATGATCGCGATTTAGCTGGTCTGGCAGATGCCAATGATGAGTTAGATAAAGTAGTCAAACAGTTACTAGATCGCCGTCCTGATATCAAACTCCTATTTTTAGTAGGCTCCTGTCCTTCAGAAGTGATTAAGTTGGATTTATCCAGAGCAGCGCAGCGCCTCGGTAAAACCTTTGCGCCTAAGGTGCGCATTCTCAATTACTCTGGTAGCGGTATTGAAACGACCTTTACCCAAGGTGAAGATGCCTGCTTAGCTGCGCTAGTGCAAGATCTGCCTAAATCAACCGGATCAAATCAAGCGGATGAACTCGATCTATTAGTAGTGGGCTGCTTAGCTGATGTGGTGGAAGATCAATTTAGCCGGATCTTTAAAGACCTGGGTCTTAAGTCCTTTGCCTTTTTCCCACCCAGAGAATCTACGCAGAAAATTGTGGTTGGTCCCAAGACTAAATACTTACTTGCTCAGCCATTTCTGACGGATACCGCTAGGTTCCTAGAAAATCTAGGAGCTCAGCGAATTGCGGCACCTTTCCCATTAGGAGTAGAGGGAACAGAAAAATGGTTCTCGGCCGCCGCTAAAGAGTTGGGTGTTTCTGCGGATACCTTTGAAAAAGTGATTGCCCCGCAACGAGATCGTGCCAATAAGTCACTTGAACCTCATCGTGAAATCCTCAAAGGTAAATCGATTTTCTTCTTTCCAGACTCTCAATTAGAAATTCCCTTAGCGCGCTATTTAAATAGAGAGCTGGGTATGAATCTCATGGAAGTAGGGGTTCCTTACTTGCATCGTCAGCATATGGCAGAAGAATTAGCGATGTTAGATCCCAAGACGCAATTGGCTGAAGGCCAAAACGTCGAGAACCAATTAGATCGTTGTCGTGAACAGCAACCCGATATGGTTGTCTGTGGCCTGGGTCTAGCCAATCCATTAGAAGCAGAGGGCTTTACGACTAAGTGGTCTATTGAGCTCGTCTTCACGCCGATTCAAGGATTTAATCAGGCGGCTGATTTAGCAGAGTTGTTTGCACGTCCTCTGACTAGAAAGAATAAGCTCATGATGGTGGAGGCGGCATGAAGTTAACCCTCTGGACTTATGAAGGGCCACCTCACGTTGGTGCTATGCGCATTGCCACCGCAATGGATAAAGTGCATTACGTCTTGCATGCACCACAAGGAGATACGTACGCCGATCTCCTATTCACCATGATTGAGCGGATGAAAAAAAGACCGCCGGTGACTTATACGACTTTTCAGGCGCGTGATCTAGGCAGTGATACTGCAGAATTATTTAAAGATGCTGCCAGAACAGCCTATGCTCGTTTTCAGCCAGACTTATTAATGGTGGGTGCTTCTTGTACTGCAGAACTCATTCAAGATGATCCGGGTGGCTTAGCTGCCGCTCTCGATTTACCAGTCCCTATCTTGCCGCTGGAATTACCAGCGTATCAAAAGAAAGAAAATTGGGGCGCAGCAGAAACTTTTTATCAGATGGTTCGCTTACTAGGCCAAGATTTTGTTTTGCCTCCAGGTCAGCAGCGTCCAGCCCGAGCACCTGGTGTAAAGCCAAGTTGTAATATTTTGGGGCCTACCGCTTTAGGCTTTCGTCATCGTGATGACGTTGAAGAAATCTCTCGCTTATTGCGCGAGCTAGGAATTGAAGTCAATGTGGTTGCACCCTTGGGCGCCAATCCAGCCGATATTGCCCGTTTGCATGAAGCAGACTTTAATGTCAATTTATATCCTGAGACTGCCAATACTGCAGCCACCTGGATGACCAGAAGCTTTGGCCAGCCATCAACAAAAGCGATCCCGATTGGATTTAAAGGCACGCAAGCGTTTATTACTGAAGTTTGCCAACTAGCCGGTATTGAATGTGATGTGCAAAAGTTCAGTCAATCCTCAAAAGCGCGTTGGTATGCTTTGTCTGTTGACTCCACTTACCTCACTAACAAAAGAGTCTTTATTTTTGGCGATGCGACTCATGCGATTGCTGCTGCCAAAGTAGCAGCCCATGAAATGGGTTTCAAAGTCGTTGGACTAGGAACCTATAGCCGCGAATTGGCTCGTGAAGTGCGTGAAGCTGCTGCCGAGTTAGGTCTTGAAGCCATGATCACGGATGACTATTTAGAGGTTGAGGCAAAGATCACAGAGCTGCAACCGGAGTTAATTCTCGGTACACAGATGGAGCGACATATTGCTAAGCGCCTACAGATTCCGTGTGCAGTGATTTCATCACCAGTGCATGTGCAAGATTTTCCAGCGCGCTATTCCCCGCAAATGGGTTTTGAAGGTGCCTGTGTTTTATTTGACTCTTGGGTCCATCCATTAATGATGGGTCTTGAGGAGCATTTGATTGGCATGTTCAGAGGTGACTTTGAGTTTCATGAGGGCGCCATGCCATCGCACCTTGGCCATAGCTCAGCGCCTATGAAAGTAGAAGCAGAGCAGATAACTGCTCCCAATCTGAATCTGGGCAATCAAGCCCTTGCCTGGGAAACGGATGCAGAGAAAGAGCTCAATAAGATTCCCTTCTTTGTCAGAGGCAAGGCGAGACGAAATACGGAGAAGTATGCAGTAGAGCAGGGTCTTTTAAGTATTACTTTAGAAACTTTGTATGATGCAAAGGCGCACTTTAAAAGTTAAATCATGACCTTAGGTCAAAAATAGCAAAGGCAATTCAAAATGAAAGCAATCAACATACCAATTTCAGATGCTCGTAGCGCACCACCGGATGGTGAGGGTAGTCTGCAGGTTCAGCTTGATCCGAATTTGAAAATTGGTAAGGCTAAGGTCTTTGCAATTTACGGCAAAGGCGGTATTGGTAAGAGCACTACCTCATCAAACTTGTCAGTTGCGTTTTCTAAATTAGGCAAACGGGTCATTCAGATTGGCTGTGATCCAAAGCACGACTCGACATTTACGCTCACGAAAAAACTCATGCCAACAGTAATTGATGTGCTTGAGAAAGTGGACTTTCATTCTGAAGAGTTACGCATTGAAGATTTCGTGTATGAAGGCTATAACGGTGTGATGTGTGTTGAAGCGGGTGGCCCACCAGCTGGAACCGGTTGCGGTGGCTATGTCGTTGGACAAACTGTCAAACTCTTAAAAGAGCATCATTTGTTAGACGATACCGATGTAGTGATCTTTGACGTCTTGGGCGACGTGGTTTGCGGAGGCTTTGCTGCGCCACTCCAGCACGCTGATCGTGCATTGATTGTGACGGCGAATGACTTTGATTCTATTTTTGCGATGAATCGTATTATTCAGGCCATTGGCGCTAAAGCGAAAAACTATAACGTGCGATTAGGCGGTGTGATTGCCAATCGTAGTAAAGATACCGATCAAATTGATAAGTTCAATGAACAAGTCGGATTAAAGACGATGGCTCATTTTCCAGACTTGGATGTAATTCGTCGTAGCCGTCTGAAAAAATCAACCTTATTTGAGATGGAATACTCTCCTGAGCTTGAGTTAGTGCAGCAAGAGTACATGCGTTTGGCTGCAGCACTCTGGCTCGGAGCAGATCCATTGCCATCGATCCCAATGAAAGATCGAGATATCTTTGATCTACTTGGATTTGATTAAGTAGCTAAGTAAGCAGCTAAATAAGCTACTTACTTAATCACTGGGCATTCCAACAAGCTTGGCAGTAACTTCCCAGAGATCTTTACTCAGTTTCTCGCTCTTGGCTTTCATCGAAAGCTCTTGAGCGAAAGGCTCTCTAATCGCTGAATTGCGATTTCCCCAACTCCAGTGAACACCCGATTGGGTAAAGCGCGGATCGGCTACGACTTGAGCAACTCGATCACCCGCAAGCTCTTGGCTCACAAACCCTTTAGTAATGTTCTTCTGAAACCAAGGGAATATTTTCTGAAAGAGTGGTGGCGTATCTCTAAAGAGCGCTGTCTCAGCTACGCATCCTGGATATAAAGTATTAAAGATCACACCCGTACTTGCGTGATATCTTTTTTGTAGCTCACGATTCATGACCATATTGCATAACTTACTGTCTTTGTAGGCTTTGCCTGGTTTAAAGGGCTTGCCGTTGATCATGGCGATTGGGGCTTTAAAGCCAGCCATCAGACCTTCTAGTGCGCCAATGTCTGCAGGCGCCGGAATGGGTACTTTACCGCCAAACTCTTCTGAATTGGCAGTAACAGTGCCCAAAGTAATGAGGCGGGCATGCTCATGTACTTTAGCAGTTTGGATCAGATTTTCTAGCAACATTCTGCTCAGAACATAGTGCCCAAAATAATTGGTGGCAACACTGATCTCAAACCCTTGAGGCGAACGTGCAGGCTCTTTCAAGAGCGGCAGATAGGTAGCTGCATTGCATAGCAGGGCATTGAGCTTTTGGCCGCTGTCATTAAAGTGCTTCACAAATGCTCGAACACTATCAAGGTTGCCTAGGTCTAATTGCCAGATTTCATATTGGCTAGAATCAAATTGATGCGCCTTGGCAGCCAACTCCATTTTTTGGGGATCGCGGACCGCCAGAATCAGTCGCCAATTTCTGGCGAGTAGGGCTTTTGCAGCATATAAACCAACACCAGAAGAAGATCCAGTAATAATGGCAAGTGGTTGATTGCTAGTGGAGGTCATTTTTCTATTACAGTCTTAGTGTTGGTAAAGATTCATTGTTTTCATTTTAAGGCTAGAAATCGATGTTGCTCAAAGCATTCAAGATCATTGCTCTTGCATTCATTAGCTTGATATTACTGGCTGCTCTCTTTTTATGGACGCCGGATAAGTCTAAAGCAGAGTTAGAAAAAACCTACAGCTCACCTAAAAATGCCTACGTTAGTGCATTGGGTGTCAATCTCCATTATCAAGATACTGGCCCCTCCAAAAACGCGATCCCCATTTTGTTTTTGCATGGCTTTGGTGCGAGCCTACAAACATGGGAGACCTGGGCACAAGCTTTAAGTGAAGACTACCGTGTGATTTCTGTTGACCTGCCAGGATTTGGTTTAACTGGGGAGGATCCTAGCGGTATCTATACCGATCAGAGAAGTGTGGAAGTCTTAGAGGCTTTTCTTAAAGAGCTCAAGATTGCTAAGGTAGTACTGGTGGGTAATTCTATGGGTGGCAAGTTTGCTTGGCAATTTGCAGCCCGCTATCCCAATCAAGTTTCTAAGTTGGTACTCATATCCCCAGATGGATATGCAAGTCCTGGAATACAGTACGGTAAAAAACCAGATGTTCCAGCCATTACCGATCTCTATCGCTATTTCTTTTCTAAAACATTTTTAGTAATGAACCTGGAACCCGCTTACGCTAATCCAAAGACCTTAAGTGATGCTCTAGTCAATCGTTACTATGATTTGATGTTAGCCCCTGGAGTACGAGGCGCCATCTTGGCCCGTATGCAGCAAACCGTTTTGCAAGACCCAGTGCCGTCCTTGGCGAGCATTCAAATCCCCACCTTATTAATCTGGGGTGAAAAAGATGCTTTCATTCCGATTAGCAATTCCAATGATTATTTGAAGGTGATGCCCAACGCTAAAAGAGTATCCTTACCGAATATTGGTCACTTACCGCAAGAAGAGCAGCCTTCCATTGGTCTACAAGTACTCAAAGAATTTTTATAAGCAATGAAACGAATCCCCTTAGATTGGCCTAACCGAGAACATAGCAGTATTGTCTCTGTTGGCAATATCGATTGGCATGTACAGCTCACCGGTAAAGGCCCCGTTGTCTTACTTCTTCATGGCACGGGTAGCTCAACTCACTCTTGGTCTGATCTGATTCCTTTATTAGCAGGCCATGCGCAAGTGCTAGTACCGGATTTACCAGGCCATGCTTTTACCTTAGGCGCAAAATTAGAGGACCTCAAGCTCGATGAAATTGCCCGTTCATTGCAATTGCTGATTGATCAATTAGGAATCGAGGCGCCATCGATCGTAGTAGGGCATTCTGCTGGTGCACCCTTAGCGATTCGGTTTGCAGTAGCCGCAGCAAAGCAGCCTAAGCTAGTGATTGCATTGAACCCATCTTTTATACCGCCACCACCGGTCTACACCAGTTTCTTTGGACCACTCTTAGGACCCATCACCAGATCTTCAACCCTTTCTAGCTTGCTTGCTTCACTATCACCGAGTCTTGGAATGGTAGATAAGTTATTAGACTCCACCAATACCATTTTGCCGGAGGCTCGCAGAGTCTATTACCGTACACTTTTTGAGCGTCCTGATCACGTGCGCGGTTCCATGAACTTTATGGCAGCAGCAGATATTCATAAAGTGTTAGCAGAAGCCAATTTGTATCGCGGTAAATTGATTTGCGTATTGGGTAATCAGGACGCGTGGATACCGGCTAAACCGTTAGAGAAAATTATCCAAGAACATTTTCCTACTGCAGAAGTATTGAAGTGGGAGGGTGGTCACATCATGCATGAGCTAGAACCTGCTAAGGTGGCGCAACTGATTCTTGCAGGACTAGCGCAGTAGAGTAACTAAGGGCTGGTAGCTAAGCTCTTTTAAGCCCTTGCATGATGGCTTGAGAAACTTCATTTGCGCCGGCGTTGGGCAGGGGCAAGTACATTGAACCCAGTAACGCTGCCATTGCTTTACCTTCATCCCTGGCTTGCGGTGAAGTATCAATCCACAATGACTTAAATGAGTAAAAAGAAGCGGATCTGGCTGACTGCTGCGCATCTTCCATGGCTTTTGGTCTGCCAGGAGAACCATCTTTAGCAATATTGGCCCTACCATCAGTTAAGAAAACCAAAGCAGGGGTTAATCCTTTTCGCATCGATGCATTTGCTACTTCAAAAGATTCATCAATCGCGCGAGATAAGGGAGTTCCTCCTCCGCCAGGAAGCCCACTTAAAGCGCGCTTAGCTTTTACTAGAGAGCGAGTAGGAGCTAGAATCAGTTCAGCAGTGCTGCCTCTAAACGACATTACTGCTACTTGATCTCGTCGGATATAGCATTCAGCTAATAAGAGTTCTACAGCACCCTTGGCTTCTGCCAAGCGATGCATAGCAGAAGAGCCCGAAGCATCGACGATAAACATCGTTAAAGTTTGAGTGCGCTCTTGATAGCGCTTGATCCGAAAATCTTCTTTACGAATCATTATTTTTCCAAGAGGGACAGTTTTGCCAGCCGCTAGCATTTCTGCGCGACGAACCCTTTGCCAAGGAACAGCGGCTCGTAAGGTATCAATGATGCTCAGCGTCTTACCGCCTTCAGGCATACCCGGCATATTGCCAAGTGGGCGACCACGCATACGACCCACCTTGACAGCACCTGTTTTACCGCCCATGCCTTTAGGTGATTTCAGATCCGCTAAATCTGCCAAGCGGGCCAAGAGATCTGAAGGGATCGCTGCTTGAGCTGCTTCTAGAATTTCATCTTCTAAAGCTTGCGGAGTTTCTGTATTAGTTTCAGGTTCCTGATCTTCTTGTTCTTCATCCTGCTTCTGATCTTCTGGCGAAGTTTCTGGCGGTGGCGGAGGTTCTTGATCTATAGGATCTTGCTCATTCTCAGGCTGCTCATCTGATTGTGATGGGATCTCTTCCTCTTCTGGAGGAGCGCTTTGCGGCATGCGCGTAGCGCGTGGGGATAGAACCAAGGCAATTGCACGTTGCAAGTGCATGCTACTGACTTCATCTTCTCTGTCAAAAGCAGCCAAACACTTTGCGGTATTCATTGCTAAATTCAGAGCCCGTATTGATATCACCCCTAGCTGCTCGGCAACACCTACTAAGGCATTCAGACTATCTTCACTGATAGTAACGTTTGAGAAGTTCTCACGCGCATCTTCAAGTAAAGCAGCGTCAGGCACAAAGTCATCATCGGTTTCTGGTAAATCTCTCCAGCCGAGGATATCAAGGTTCAATAGAAAGGCTGCTCTTTGCCGAATTTTTTCATTCGGCTGTTCGTCATCTTCGATACCCTCATCGAGCGCCACAATACCAAAGTGACTTTCAATTCTTCGACTTTGACCATCACGCTCAATCGCAATAAATCCATTATCTAAAGCGCTCACTACTTTTGCCACAGCGCCGACTTCAACTCTCTCCGCCATTGGCATGAGTAATAGCTGCTGATCGCATTGAGCAAGTAAGCCTTGTCTCAGAACAGCCTTACCGGTGCGTAATGTTTGATCGAGATCGATTCCACCAATCAGGTTTTCATCAGAGATGCCAAGTGGCATCTTGCGCAGGGGTAGGCGCATACCGCCTAATTGAGCGATGGTATTGAGATAAGCTAACCAACGATCTCGCACAGGGCCAGAGCGTGCTCGCAGGATGACGCCACCTAAACCATGGGGGTTAATGACTAAGAGCTGAGCGACCTGGAGTGCGCGCAACCAAGTTTCGAGCTTGGCGCTCTTACTGATCTCTTGCGTTTGTTCGGGATTTTCCAAAAGACAGTATGTGTTTATTCAGTTAATTACTTACTTTTTTCTGGAAACAACTCTTCTAAGGCTCTTTTGACTCTAACGCCAGAACTCGAGTCATCCAAAGGGTTGCGTCTGAGACGATGTTGAAGAGCAGGGACTGCAATCTTTTTCAGATGCTCGATCGTCACCTGATTTTTTCCGCACAAAGCTGCATAAGCACGCATTGCTCTAAGAAGGGTGAGCTCGCCGCGAAGGCCATCGGTGCCTAAGTGGCTGCATAGCTGAGTGACTTTTTCCAGCATAGCGTCATCGACTTTGACGTTTGGCAATTTCTTTTTGCCAGCTTGGATCTGTGCTCGAATAACGTCGTCTTCTTTTTCCCAAGTCTTCATGAATTTGGCTTGATTGCGCTCAAACTCATCACGTCGCTTAATAATTTCTACACGGGCTTTGGGTTCTTGCGGTGTCTTCACTTCAATTGCAAGACCAAAACGATCCAGCAGTTGAGGGCGTAGCTCGCCTTCTTCAGGGTTGCCGCTGCCTACCAAGACAAATTTGGCCGGATGACGAACACTCAAACCTTCTCTTTCAACGACATTTGCTCCAGAAGCAGCGACGTCAATTAATAAGTCCACCAAGTGATCTTCTAAAAGATTGACCTCGTCTATATACAAAAAGCCGCGATGTGCTTTGGCAAGCAAACCAGGCTCGTAAGCTTTTTCTCCAGAGCTCAGCGCTTTTTCAATATCCAACGCGCCAATCACACGGTCTTCAGTGGCGCCTAAAGGCAAGTCAACCACGGGTACTGGTTTCTTCACGGTTTTGAGTTTTCCACCAGCCTTGAGCTTTGAGCGTAGTTCATCACAAATAGGGCAGGTTCCTGCTGGGGCTCTTGGATCGCAAGCATAAACACAATGTTGAACTGAGCTCATCTCTGGGAGTAATGCTGCCAGGGCACGAACAGCGGTGGATTTTCCAGTCCCGCGATCCCCCATGACCAATACTCCACCCACGCTGGAATCGAGAGCTGCAATCAAGATTGCTAACTTCATATCCTCCTGCCCAACGATTGCTGAGAAAGGGTAATTACGCGCCATTAAGATTCCTTGAAATTTTTGTACTGAAACTAACTTATTGCAGAGCAACAAAACGCTGGATTAGAAGACGACGATCTAAATATACTGGCATTCATTTTTATTGGGATTTACCCTATAAATGATAGCTTTGAAGGGAAATAGATGTCAATTTTAGTTGACACTATTGTAGGATTCTTTAAGAATCAATCTCAGACAAAAGGATCAAAAAGAGCGAACAGTAAATTTAGAGAACTTCAAACTTTTTAATCAAAACTATTCAATGTTGACCAAAACAAAATCCTCCAACTTGCATGAGCCGATCAAGCTAGTGCTAGTGACGATGGATACCCACCTGAATAGCGCTGCGAATCGCGCTTATCAGGACCTGAAGAAGGTAATTCCAGGGGCAACACTGAGTATTCACTCGGCTAGTGAATTTTCTGGCAATCCCACCCATTTACAACAATGCAAACAGGATATTGCTAGTGCTGACATTGTGATTGCCACAATGTTGTTTCTTGAGGATCACTATTTACCCATCTTGGATGATCTCAAAGCAAGGCGAGATCATTGTGATGCCATGGTTTGCGCTATGTCTGCAGGAGACGTTACCAAGCTGACCAAAATTGGTAAGTTAGATATGAGTAAGCCGGCCAGTGGTTTGATGGCCATGCTGAAAAAATTACGCCCAAGTGCTAAAGATAAAGACGGTAAAAGCAAGAGCTCGACCGCAGGCGCTAAGCAAATGAAGATGCTGCGCGTGATTCCGCAGATGTTGCGCTTTGTTCCAGGTACTGCTCAGGATCTAAGGGCTTATTTCTTATCATTGCAGTATTGGTTGGGTGGCTCTCAAGAGAACATGTACAACATGATGGCCAACCTGATTAATCGCTATGCCTCGGGCTCGCGCGAGTCTTTGCGTAAGAATGCCAAGGCGCTTGATCCAGTCGAGTATCCAGACTCTGGTGTCTATCACCCCCGTATGAAAAATCGCTTGAGTAGTAATTTAAGTGATTTACCAAAAGTAGTGCCAGATGCCAAAGCCCGTGGTCGAGTAGGGCTCTTAGTGCTGCGCTCTTACTTGGTCTCCGGTAATAGTGGCCACTATGATCCGGTCATCGCCGCATTAGAGGCGCAAGGCCTACAAGTAGTCCCCGCATTTTCTGCTGGCCTAGATGCCCGTCCTGCTATTGATGATTACTTTACTCAAGACGGTAAGCCAACCATTGATGCCATGATTTCTTTAACAGGCTTTTCTTTGGTAGGCGGACCTGCTTATAACGATGCACATGCTGCTGAAGAAGTACTGGCTAAATTAGATATTCCTTACATCGCTGCTCACCCTGTTGAGTTTCAGAATCTGGAGCAGTGGGGAGGCTCCGAGCGTGGCTTACTCCCGGTAGAGAGCACCATCATGGTGGCGATACCTGAGTTAGATGGCTCTACGATTCCAATGGTTTATGGCGGACGCCCTGGCGCATCCGGTACTACCTGCAATGGTTGCCATAAGCAATGCTCATTTACGGATGACCATAACCCACAAGACATGTTCACCTGTACCGAGCGCGTAGGAATGTTGGCTGCACGCGTTGGTAAATTGGTTGACCTGCGTCGTTCAGAGCGCGCAGAGCGCAAGGTGGGCATCGTATTGTTTAACTTCCCACCGAATGCCGGCAATATTGGTAGCGCAGCGTACTTGAGCGTATTTCAGTCGGTGCAAAACTTATTGATTGGCATGAAAGAGCGCGGTTATACCGTCGAGGTTCCAGAATCGGTTGATGAGTTGCGTGATTCGATTCTGAAAGGCAATGCTCAGCAATATGGCGCAGATGCCAACGTGCATACCTTAATTCCGGTGGATGACCATGTGCGTCGTGAGCGCTGGTTAAAAGAGATTGAAGCGCAGTGGGGCCCAGCTCCAGGCAAACAACTCTCGAACGGCAGCTCCATCTTTGTTCTTGGTAAGCAGTTTGGCAATGTGCTGATCTCAGTTCAACCTTCTTTTGGTTATGAGGGTGACCCAATGCGCTTGCTGTTTGAGCGTGGCTTTGCACCAACCCATGCATTTTCTGCCTACTACCGTTACTTGCGTGAAGACTTTGCTGCTACAGCAGTGATTCACTTTGGCACACATGGTGCTCTGGAGTTCATGCCAGGCAAACAAACGGGTATGAGTGGAGCATGTTGGCCAGATCGTTTAATTAATGATCTGCCTAATATTTATTTGTATGCATCGAACAATCCTTCTGAGGGCGCGATTGCAAAACGTCGCTCTGGTGCAACCCTGATTAGTTATTTAACTCCTCCAGTAACCCAAGCCGGTTTATATGCCGGCCTTGCAGATTTAAAAGCCTCGATTGAGCGCTTTAGATCTTTGGATAAGGATGCAGATCAGGAGCGGATTGATTTAGGAGAGCTGATTCAGGCACAAGCGGCAGAGATTGATCTGTGCAAAGCTGAGCCGGTATGGGATAAGACTGATCTGAATGGGTTGCAAAATATCGTGAGCAATCTCTTTAATGAGTTGCTTGAGTTGGAGTACACCTTGATACCGCATGGCTTGCATGTGGTAGGCGCAGTTCCCCCCTTAGCTGAGCGCTTTGGTTTATTAAAAGCAATGGCTGATGTTGCTTTGGATCATCCGGTTGAGGATGCCGTGGTAGAGGCGCTGATGAATGGCGAGAGTTTTGGCAATGTCATTGATGCCCATCCAGAGTTACTAGAGCTTGGTAACCGCGAGATATTAGAAGAGCTATTTGGCAAGATGGTCAAATCCAATGAGCTGATGTCTGCAGAAACTGAAGTTACTGGCATGTTAGATGCATTAGACGGACGCTTTATTCGCCCGGCAGCAGGTGGCGATGTGATGCGCAATCCTGAAGTATTGCCAACAGGCCGCAACTTACATGGATTTGATCCTTTCAGAATTCCAAGCGTCTTTGCTGTCAAGGATGGCGCTAAGCAAGCGCAGCGCATTCTGGATAAATACCAAGAAGATAGTCACTCACTACCAGAATCCATTGCGATGGTTTTATGGGGAAGTGATAACTTGAAATCGGAAGGCGGCCAGATTGGTCAAGCGCTTGCATTGATGGGCGCTAAACCTCGCTTTGATAGTTATGGTCGTTTAGCTGGCGCGCAACTCATTCCTTTGAGTGAGCTTGGTCGTCCGAGAGTTGACGTCGTGATCACCTTGTCTGGCATCTTCCGTGACCTCTTGCCCTTGCAAATTAAGTTATTGGCTGAAGCCGCATTTATGGCGGCCTCTGCAGAAGATGAGCCACTGGAGCAAAACTTTATCCGTAAGCATGCCTTGGCTTATCAAAAAGAACATGGCTGTGATTTAGAGACTGCGTCATTACGTGTTTATGGCAACGCCGATGGTGCTTATGGTTCTAATGTGAGCAATATGGTTGAGAACAGCGTATGGGAAGAAGAGGATGAGTTAGCAGAAACCTATACACGCAGAAAAGGATTTGCTTTTGGACGCTCTGGCGTGCCGATTCAGAACAATGCTTTATTGAAGAGCGTTTTATCTGACGTGCAAATGACGTATCAAAATCTAGATTCAATGGAGTTAGGTGTTACAACGATCGATAACTATTTCGATACTTTAGGAGGTATTACTAGGGCTGTGAAGCGCGCTAAGGGTGGAGCTGATGTGCCTGTCTTTATTGGCGATCAAACCAAAGGTGAGGGCGCTGTCAGAACACTCTCGGAACAGGTCTCCCTAGAAACTCGTACTCGCATGCTCAATCCAAAATGGTACGAAGGCATGTTAGAGAGTGGTTATGAAGGCGTGCGTCAAATTGAGGTACACATCACCAATACCATGGGATGGTCTGCAACCACTGGCCAAGTTCAGCCTTGGGTCTATAAGCAGCTGACTGAAACTTTCATGCTCAACCCAGAAATGCGTGAGCGCTTGGCTAAGCTCAATCCAACTGCTGCTGCCCGTTTAGCAAATCGTCTTACTGAGGCCTCACAAAGAAATTATTGGCAGCCTGAACCAGAAATGCTCAAGGCAATGCAAGAAGCTAATGATGAGCTAGAGGATCGCTTAGAAGGTATCTATGACAACAACTCTTTAGCAGCCTAATTTATTCCAGTAGCCAGACCTTTTTCTTAAACACATCACTTCAACACAAAACAACACAAAATGACTATGAGCACCTTAGACCGAATCAATCAAAGCCTTGAAAAAGCCATGATTTTGGCGCATTCAAAACAAGGGCCACAGCTCTTGCAAGAAGCGATGCACTACTCAGTGTTTCCTGGGGGTGCCAGAATTCGTCCGCAATTATGTTTGGCTGTGGCTGCAGCTTGCGGTGATGATGATCCTGCATTATCAAATGCAGCAGCGAGTGCGATTGAGATTTTGCACTGCGCTTCCTTAGTTCACGATGACTTACCTTGTTTTGATAATGCAGAGCTTCGCCGTGGCAGACCATCTGTACATGCTGCCTATGGTGAGCGCATAGCAGTGCTAGCAGGCGATGCTTTGATTGTTTTAGCTTTCCAGGTCTTAGCCAATTCTGGTTCACGCTCTATCTTCCGCTTAGGCCCTCTCATGAATACCATTGCAACGAGTGTTGGCTCGCCCAACGGAATTGTTGCTGGCCAAGCCTGGGAGTGTGAATCAAAAGTCGTATTAAGGGATTATCAACGCGCAAAAACGGGTTCATTATTTGAGGCTGCTACTGCTGCTGGTGCACAAGCAGCAGGTGCTGATGCAGCGACTTGGAGACCTCTAGGTGAGTGGCTTGGTGAGGCCTATCAAGTTGCAGATGACATTCGTGATGTCGTTGCTGATCAAGCTGAATTAGGTAAGCCTGCGGGTCAGGATATCGCTCATGATCGACCTAGTTCTGCAAGAGATTTAGGTCTGAGCGGTGCCGTGCAGCGTTTTGATGAGTTAGTACAAAAGTCGATTGCTTCGATACCTCATTGCAAGGGCGAGAAAATGTTACGCGCTCTTGTTACCCAAGAGTCTGAGCGTCTCGTGCCTTCAGATTGGTTTAAGGATGCGAAAAGAAAAATTTTGTTTCGTCAAACCAGCCATTCTTAATTTTCATACTACTGCAGTCTAGGTTCTCAATTGCCTTTCATGGAAAGCTTCTTCGATTGGCGAAATCGTTTGATTGCCTCACCTAGCTTTCAGCGCTGGGCGACTCGTTTTCCCCTCACCCGTTGGTTAGTCAGAAAGCAAGCATCCGATATCTTTGATTTGATGGCAGGGTTTGTTTACACCCAAGTTCTGCTTGCCTGTACCCAAGTCAATCTCTTTGATATTTTGGCGAAGGGTGCTGTGAGCTTTAATGACTTACAAAAAAAAATTCCATTAAAGCCAGCCGGCTTAAGACGTCTATTAGATGCTGCAGTAGCGATCAAGTTACTCGTTAAGCGCAGTGAAGACCGTTATGCCCTAAGCATGATGGGCGCCCCTTTAGTGGGTAACGTCGCGATTCTAGATATGGTTAAGCACCATGCCGATTTTTATCGCGACCTCTCTGATCCAATCGCTTTATTGCAGGGCGATACAAGCTCTGCAGCTTTGAATGAGTACTGGCCGTATATCACTCCAGAGCAGGGCGCTGCACCAGAAAACTTATCTGCTGAAAAGGTTGCTGATTACTCCAAATTGATGGCGCATACCCAATCCCTAGTGACCGACGAGATCATTGATGCCTATCCCATGGACAAGCATCACATGGTTCTTGATATTGGCGGTGGTCAGGGCGCCTTCGTTAAAAGGTTGGCTGCTCGCTACCCGCATTTGGAATTCAAATTATTTGATATTCCTGGGGTGGCAGAGCTCTCCAATGCTCACTTTGGGGAAATTGGGCTCTCAAAGCGGGCTCAAGCGATTGGCGGTAACTTTTTCCAAGATTCGCTGCCTCAGGGGTGCGACCTAGCTACCCTTGTGCGGGTGATTTTTGATCATGACGATGCCCGTGTAAAGCAATTGCTTGCCAATGTGTTTAACGCCCTCAAGCCGGGCGGCACTTTATTGCTGGCAGAACCCATGGCTGAGACCAAAGGCTTTGAGGCGATGGGCCACGCCTATTTTGGATTCTATTTGCTAGCAATGGGCAGGGGAAGGCCGCGAACTGAAGCTGAAATCAGCGGCTTATTAAGTCAAGCAGGGTTTACAGGTATCAGGCTATTAAATTCTTATATGCCCTTAAATGCACAAATATTGCAGTGCAATAAGCCTAGCACTCCTACAGCATAAAGCCTAGCTCAGGAATCCCTCTATTTAGACCCCTAAAAGCATCTCATTTAGTAGAGAAAACCCCTAGATGACAAGTGGGCAATTAAGGATTAAAAACTATTGTGTAAACATTTTTTTACACTTTTGACGAGAAATAGAGCACCTAAAGAGATATGGCTGATAGGTATCAAACAAGAGCAATTGTTCTGGAAAAGCCAGAAAGCGTCATTCTTGCTGATCTTGAATTAACACCTATGACCCCGATCGATGTCGTAGTGGACATGGAATGGAGTGGCATTAGCACTGGCACAGAAAAATTATTGTGGACAGGCAAAATGCCCAACTTTCCTGGCATGGGTTATCCGCTAGTTCCTGGTTACGAATCTGTAGGTAGGGTAGTGAAAGTCGGTACAGACTCCACACTCAAAGTAGGTCAACGAGTATTTGTACCCGGAGCGAAATGCTACGGTGAGATTAAAGGTTTATTTGGTGGTGCAGCCTCACGTGTGATTGTGGATAGTAATCGCGTGATCGCCATTCAAGATCATTTGGGTGAAGAGGCAATTCTCTTTGCTTTAGCTGCAACTGGATATCACGTCACCTCTGGTCCTGGACAGGAGCAACCCGATTTAATTATTGGACATGGTGTATTAGGTCGCTTGATTGCGCGTATCGCAGTTGCTAAAGGCAAGCGCCCAGTAGTGTGGGAGACCAATGCAGCTCGCCGAGAAGGTGCTGTAGGTTATGACGCCATAGATCCTAAAGACGATCAGATTAAGAAATACAAAACGATTGTGGACGTGAGTGGCGATGCCAAGCTACTGGATACATTGATCAGCTGCCTTAGTCCTGGTGGGGAAATTGTTTTGGCAGGTTTTTATGACACGATTTCTTTTTCATTTCCGCAAGCATTTATGCGGGAAGCACGCATTCGTATCGCAGCACAGTGGGCACCAGGAGATTTAGTTGCAATTAAGGATTTGGTGGAGTCGGGCAAGTTAAGTTTGGATGGTTTGATTACGCATCGCTCTTCACCTAATGATGCAAATGAGGCCTATCACACGGCTTTCAACAATATTGATTGTTTAAAAATGGTTCTAGATTGGAGAAATCTGCAATGAGTTCATCAAGCATCCCAGCAACAGCAACAGTGCAATTCATGGACCTCAAAAAAGAAGCCGCTATTGAGCCTGATCCAGTTTCTACAGGTCCAGTGACCAAAGAAACCCAAATCATTGCTATTTATGGCAAGGGCGGAATTGGCAAGAGCTTTACGCTTGCCAATCTCTCTTACATGATGGCTCAGCAAGGCAAGAAAGTATTGCTGATTGGTTGTGATCCTAAAAGCGATACCACTTCACTCCTGTTTGGCGGCAAGGCTTGCCCAACCATTATTGAAACCTCTTCGAAGAAAAAATTAGCTGGTGAATCAGTATCGATTGGCGACGTTTGCTTTATTCGTGATGGCGTATTTGCGATGGAGTTAGGCGGCCCAGAAGTAGGAAGAGGTTGTGGTGGTCGCGGCATTATTCACGGCTTTGAAACCTTAGAAAAACTGGGCTTCCATGATTGGGGCTTTGACTATGTTCTTCTCGATTTCTTGGGTGACGTGGTTTGTGGCGGCTTCGGTTTGCCAATCGCGCGTGATATGTGCCAAAAGGTCATCGTAGTTGCAAGTAACGATTTGCAATCTCTTTATGTTGCGAACAACGTTTGCTCAGCAGTAGAGTACTTCCGCAAATTAGGCGGCAACGTTGGCGTAGCTGGCATGGTGATTAATAAGGATGATCTCACTGGTGAAGCACAAGCTTTTGCTGAAAAGGCAGGCATTCCAGTATTAGCAGCGATTCCTGCGAACGAAGATATTCGTCGTAAGAGTGCTAGCTATGAAATTATTGGCCAGCCTGGCACGCAGTGGGCCCCACTATTTGAAGAGCTTGCTACTAATGTTTCTGAAGCCCCGCCAGTTCGTCCTAAGCCATTAAGTCAGGATGAGTTGTTGGGCTTGTTCTCTTCAGAAGTAACTGGTCGCGACATTGTTTTGAAGCCAGCGACTGTGAAAGACATGATGGGCAAAGACGAAGTCATTAAGAAAACACTTGAAGTTATTTACGACCAAGCCTAAAGAGATAGAGAGCAATCCGCTGCTATGACTAAAACGATCATACCGATTACCCCAGAGGAAAAGTTAAAGACCGATCCTACTTTAGGTGATGGTCTGGGCTGTCACTCAGGTGAAGCAGAGATGCTTGCTGCTGCTAAGGCGGCAGGTAAGTCTGAGACTTTGCAGCAATATGCAAAAGACTATCCTAAGGGCCCGCATGATCAACCGCAAAGTATGTGTCCTGCATTTGGAGCATTGCGGGTAGGCTTGCGGATGCGCAGAACTGCCACGATTCTTTCTGGTTCTGCATGCTGCGTATATGGCTTAACTTTTACTTCCCACTTCTATGGTGCACGTCGCAGCGTTGGTTATGTGCCATTTAATTCTGAGACATTGGTGACCGGTAAGTTGTTTGAAGACATTCGTGATTCTGTCTATCAAGAAGCAGATCCAGAAAAGTACGACGCAATTGTCATTATTAATTTATGTGTACCAACTGCTAGCGGTGTTCCACTACAGTTATTACCAAAAGAAATTAATGGTGTGCGCATCATCGGCATTGATGTGCCAGGATTTGGTGTACCAACACATGCTGAAGCAAAAGATGTGCTCGCTGGTGCTATGCTCAATTACGCACGTAATGAAGCCATGTCTGGTCCTGTGCAAGCACCGCGTGCTGGCCGCTCCAGTAAGCCAACCATTACTTTATTAGGCGAAATTTTCCCAGCTGATCCAGTTGGTATTGGCATGATGATTGAGCCGATGGGCCTGGCAGTAGGCGCTTCAGTACCAACGCGTGAGTGGCGTGAAATGTATCAAGCGCTCGATTGCGTAACCGTTGCTGCATTACATCCTTTCTACACTTCTTGTATCCGTGAATTTGAAGCAGCGGGGCGCTCCATTGTTGGCTCAGCACCAGTAGGTTATGAAGGTACGGCCCGTTGGTTAGAGGCCATTGGTAAATCAACCAATACGCCACAGGACCTAATTGCAGCTGCACAAAACCGTATTCTCCCAGCTATCAAAGGTGTGCTTGCTGCTGCACCCATCAAGGGGCGCATTACCTTAAGTGGTTATGAAGGCTCTGAGCTGATTGTGGCGCGCTTACTCATTGAGAGCGGTGCCGATGTACGTTATGTTGGTTCTGCCTGCCCACGCACTCCTTGGAGTGATGAAGATCGCGAATGGTTAGAGGCAAAAGGTGTTCACGTTCAATTCCGCGCTTCCTTGGAACAAGATTTAGCTGCGATGAAAGAGTTCAAACCAGACTTAGCAATTGGAACTACACCAGTAGTGCAGGCTGCTAAACAAGCTTCAATTCCATCGCTGTACTTTACGAACCTGATTTCAGCAAGACCATTGATGGGGCCTGCAGGTGCTGGTTCATTAGCACAAGTGATTAATGCTGCGATTGGCAATCAAGCCCGCTTCGATGAGATGAAGGCATTCTTTGGCGATGTGGGATCTGGATTTAAATCTGGCGTTTGGGAGAATGTTCCACAAGATCATCCAGAGTTCAAAGCTGAAGTACGTCGCAAGCTAGAGAAGAAAATCAAGAAGCGCAAAGCTGAGGAGATGATGTAATGTTCGTCATTGATCACGATCGCGCTGGTGGATATTGGGGAGCAGTCTATGTATTTACTGCTATCAAAGGCTTACAAGTAGTGATTGATGGCCCAGTGGGCTGTGAAAACCTACCGGTCACTTCAGTACTGCATTACACCGACGCCTTGCCTCCACACGAGTTGCCAATTGTGGTGACTGGTTTAGAGGAAGAGCAGTTAGGTCGCGAAGGTACAGAAGGTGCGATGAAGCGCGCACATGCTACTTTAGATCCTGATCTGCCAGCGGTAGTGGTAACAGGCTCTATTGCAGAAATGATTGGTGGTGGCGTTACTCCAGAGGGTATGAATATTGCTCGCTTCTTACCAAGAACCATCGATGAAGATCAATGGCAGTGCGCTAATCGTGCGATGTATTGGTTGTGGACTGAATACGGCACTCGCAAGATTCCAGAACGCAAACCAAGGGCAGAAGGCGAGAAGCCACGCGTCAATATTATTGGACCATGCTACGGCACCTTCAATATGCCAAGCGATCTTGCAGAGATTCGCCGCTTAGCAGAGGGCATTGGCGCTGAAATTAATATGGTCTTCCCACTAGGCTCTCATTTAGCCGATGTTGAGAACTTGGTCAATGCAGATGTCAACATCTGTATGTATCGTGAGTTTGGTCGCATGCTGTGTGAAGCCTTAGAGCGCCCCTACCTGCAAGCACCTCTCGGTTTACATAGCACCACTCAATTCTTGCGTAAGCTTGGCGAATTGCTTGGGTTAGATCCAGAACCATTTATTGAACGTGAGAAACACACCACTATTAAGCCAATCTGGGACTTATGGCGTTCAGTGACTCAAGATTTTTTTAGTACTGCAAGTTATGCAGTTGTTGCGAATGAAACTTATACCCGGGGCATACGCCATTTCTTATCTGATGAGATGGGATTGCCTTGTAGCTTTGCTGTTCCTAGAAAGCCTGGTGAAAAAACCAATAATCAAGATGTGCGCAAGCTCACTAAAGAGAAGCCTCCGCTTGTGATGTTTGGCAGCTACAACGAGAGAATGTATTTAGCTGAGACCGGTAGCAAGGCATCGTATATTCCATCATCATTCCCTGGCGCCATTATTCGTCGTCATACTGGTACGCCATTTATGGGCTATGCCGGCGCAACCTACATCATTCAAGAATTTTGTAATGGTTTATTCGACGCACTCTTTTATATCCTGCCACTAGGCACTGATATGGACAAGGTTGATGCTTCACTCACCCGTACTTATCGCTCTAATTCGCTGCCTTGGGATCAAGATGCTCAGAAGTTGGTAGCTGACTTCATTAAAACGAGACCAGTACTGATTCAGATTTCTGCTGCTAAAGAGATGCGCGATCGTGTAGAGCAGGATGCAGAAAAAGCGGGCGAAGAAAGAGTTACAGCGGCAAGAGTGAAGTCTTCTTGCAAAGAAATCATTGAAGAGGTTGAAGCTTAATGGCCTTCTTGATAACAGTTAAGTACAACAAGTCACTTGATTTGTTGGAAGCAGAATGTGGCATGCCGTACGCTACAGCCCATGTCGCGCGGGTAAAGCGCGATAACGGCCGCAAGGCTATTTTTGAAGGAGGTAATTGGTTATGAGCGACCACAGAACAGGTTCAATATCTGGCCTTACTGATGACGAAGCCAAGGAGTTTCACCAGTTGTACGTCCAAGGTTTAGTTGGTTTTAGTTCAATTGCTGTAGTGGCCCATATTTTGGTTTGGGCTTGGCGTCCTTGGTTCCATTGAAATCGGACCAAATCTTAGGGGAATGAAATGAAAATTAGTCACGTTATGAGCAAAGAAAAAAATATGATCAGAGAGGATTCAATTACTTTCAATCTTATTTTTATTTTGTGTTTTTTAGTGTGCTTTGCTATTTCTTTATTTACCCAGATTTTGCCCAATAAGTGGAGTTCTTGGCTTCCAGGAGCTGAAGAAAAATCGCTTATCGATGGTACGAAGTCGGCAGTCTATGGCTTTATGTCTTACTTAAATTAGGAGAAGATTATGTGGAGAATTTGGAAACTGTATGATCCGTTGCGATCAATGGTTGTTCAAGGTATTTTTCTGTTTGGTCTTGCAGCAATGATTCACTTGATTTTGTTGAGCAG
>CANFRA010000006.1 GCA_947449305.1 Burkholderiaceae bacterium | reverse complement strand
TTGCCGTCACCAATCTTGCCTGTACGTGCAGATTTTTCAATTGCTTCAATCGCACGCTCCAAAATGCCATCTTCAACAGCAGCTTCAATTTTTACCTTCGGCAAAAAGTCGACTACATACTCGGCACCGCGATACAACTCAGTGTGGCCTTTTTGACGACCGAAGCCTTTAACTTCAGTGACGGTGATGCCCGAAACCCCCACTTCCGAGAGAGCTTCGCGCACTTCGTCAAGCTTGAAGGGCTTGATGATTGCGGTAATTAATTTCATATGTTTCTCCGTTCAGAGGTGGAAATTAGAAAGTTTTGGTAAGCGATACAAGAGCGCCAGCACGGCCTAAGTTAGCACCGCTTGGGCTAGAGTATGAGTAAGCACCTTTGTAGGTCGCTGCATTTGTACCAACATAAGAAGCGTTAGCTGATAAACCACCGCCAAAGTCTTTTGTAACGCCTAATTTCCAGTCGGTATAGCTGGCTAAACTACTATTGCTTGTTCCATTTGGAATAGTGGCGCCAACCCAATTGCTTGAACCATTCTTCACATTACCTGCAACATATTGATAGCCAACGTGCCCATTGAGAGCTAAGCCCCAAATTCCAGTGTCATAATTCACAGTCAAGTCTGGATAGTAAGAACCAGTTGAATTAACTACTCCAAATAATGTGGTGAGTGCGTAAGATACTTTTGCAAAACCAGTTATAGGACCAAATGTGAAGTTTTGAGCTGCATAAATTTCAGTTGTGTTTGGATTGGCAGTAAATCCAGCAGTATTAGGAATGCCTGATGTTGGATAGTAGTACTGCAATAAACCTAAATCACTGGCAAAGCCTTCACCAATAAACTCCTTCTTAAAGCCAGCATAGAAATCCATCTCGATTGGTGCTGAAACGCTCGTACCAGTATTACCTCTACCAGTGAAGCCACCGTTATTTGTATATTGATCACCAATCCAGCTAATTGAGCTATTCCAGTTACCAATATAGAAACCACTTTCGTGAGCGTAATCAAAACCACCTTGAATCGCTGGCTTGAAATTAGACTGGCTGATACCACGATAGCGATAGTCGTTAGTTACTGTTACGTTAGCTGTGATCGGACTGGCTTCTGGAGCCTCTGCTGCAGGGGCTGTTTGTGCAAAAGCGGTAGTAGCCAACAAGCTTGAAGCGGCTAGCGCGAGAGCTGATTTTTGAATAGTTTTCATGTGTTACTCCTTACTGGTTGTAATAAAAAATGGGGTGAATGCTTAATGCATGAAGCGATATTGATGGTTTGGGCATTCATGGATTTGTCATAAATCCCCTAAATAAGGCACTTGCACTTTTTTGGTGCTTCATATTGCACCATGTGTGTGAATTTTGATCTTTTCAGGCTATTTTTGGCCTTTTTGCCCATTTTTAGCCACCCAACATAAAATATCAATATGTGTCTTTTATGCAACTTTTCATAGAACTGCGAGTCCCCATCATGCAAAAGCCAGGCGAAATCCTCGAACAAATTCAACGTATCGCTAGTGATATGCAAAACAAGGTGGGTGATGCTATTCGGAATTCACCAGCACAAGAAATTGAAAAGAATGTTCGTGCAATGATGAACCAAGGTTTTCAAAAAATGGATTTGGTTACTCGTGAAGAGTTTGAGCTACAAGCTAAAGTTCTCGCTAAAACTAGGGAGAAATTAGAGGCGCTAGAAGCTAAGGTGGCTACTCTGGAAAAAACTCATTAAAAAAGTTAGCGTACTCTTCTTTAGATAGCCGTGTTTTTGCATCATCAGTATTAGCGCTTGCATGCAGTACCGATACTTGATAAATCCACGCATCTCCATTGCTCGCTTGCCGCGTGATCCAACGTACTTTCATTTGTTGCTGGGCTTTACCATTTGATTTAAAGGTGATGAAGTAATCTGTCGTTGGTAGTCGCTGACGATTACTTGCAAGATAGCTTGCATTTTCTTCGGCCACTATGCCACCAGAGACTTTAGCTCTCTCGAGTAAATTATTTTTTAGCTGCATAATAATTTTCTCTGTTGCTGAAGCTTGATTGGCTGGTACTTGTATCGAGCTAATAGAGTAAATATCATCATCGATTTTTACTGCCTCGAGCGTTTGTTGAAACTCTTGCTCCTGATAAGGAATGCGGCGCTCTATTTTATCTGGCTTACCTGGAAATAAAGCGGTATATCTCTCTTGCGGTGACTGCACAGTGCGCCAATCTAACTTGGGGCTACAGGCTATTAAAAGAATCGCTCCCGCTAGCAGTACACCAGCCTTGCAGACTCTAAACAATACCCGCTCCATGAGCTTGTTGATCGGCATGGTAGCTAGAGCGCACCATTGCGCCAACTGCGGCATGGGAGAAGCCCATAGCGTATGCCTTTTCTTCAAACATCTTGAAAACATCAGGATGCACATAGCGCCTCACCGGGAGGTGGTGGCCTGATGGAGCAAGGTACTGACCAATCGTGAGCATATTGATATTGTGCTCACGCATATCCTGCATTACTTCTAGAATTTCTTCATCTGTTTCACCAAGGCCAACCATCAAGCCGCTCTTGGTCGGAATATGGGGAAAGCGTTCCTTGAAGTGTTTCAAAAGTTTTAAGGAATGTAGATAGTCAGCACCTGGTCTGGCTTCTTTATAGAGACGTGGCACAGTTTCTAGATTGTGATTCATAACATCTGGCAAACCATTGGGCGCATGCTCAGCAAAAATATCTAATGCCTTATCTAAGCGCCCACGGAAGTCTGGAACTAGAACTTCAATACGGGTACTAGGCGAGAGATCGCGTGATTGAGAAATGCAATCGACGTAATGCATTGCGCCACCGTCGCGCAAGTCATCACGATCCACGCTAGTAATCACTACATAATTTAATTTCAGGGCGGCAATGGTGCGCGCTAAGTTAGCTGGCTCTTTTTGATCGAGTGGATCTGGTCTACCGTGGCCCACATCGCAGAAGGGGCAACGACGGGTGCACTTATCACCCATGATCATGAAGGTAGCGGTACCTTTACCAAAACACTCGCCAATATTAGGGCAACTTGCCTCTTCACAAACAGTGACGAGTTCATTTTCACGGAGGATCTTTTTGATCTCATTAAAGCGAGAATTTCCAGAGGCAGCCTTTACCCGAATCCAGTCTGGTTTTTTCAGAACCTCTACCAGCGGAATAATCTTGATCGGAATACGCGCAGTCTTCTCACTCGACTTTTGTTTACGAGTTGCGTCGTAGCTGAGGTCTTGACGAAGCTCTACAGTCGTCTTGGTATCGGTCTTATTGGTGGTCATGTGACATCAGTTGCTTTTGTAAATGCTCTAAAAGCCTTTGGCTAATAGTGTCTCCATTGTCCCTGATCCCAAGGGTTTGCATGTCAACTGTCTTTAAGCCCTCATAGCCGCAAGGGTAGATACGTCCAAAAGCCTCAAGATCGGTTGCCACATTTAGCGCTAGGCCATGATAGGAGCAGCTTTTAGAGATCTTAAGGCCCAAGGCAGCCACCTTCGCTCCAACCCACTCTACTGGCACCCCAGACTGTTCTGAAATATAAATACCTGGGGCCCCTGGATGTCTTTCTGCCTTAATTCCAAAATCTGACAAGGTATCGATGAGCGCTTGCTCAATGCGAGAGACCAATTCTTTTACAAAGATGCCTAGGCGCTTGAGATCAAGTAAAAGATAGATCACGATTTGACCAGGTCCGTGATAAGTAATCTCGCCACCACGATCAACTTGCACTAGCGGAATTTGATTGCTAGGCGAATGTAGGTTAATAGCATCACCCGCAAGCCCCAAAGTAAAAATGGGTGGATGCTCTAAAACCCAAATCTCATCAGGTGTTGCGCTATTGCGCTCTTTAGTAAATCGTTGCATTGCCTCATAGGTAGAGGCGTAATCTGCTACGCCGAGATGTTTTATTAATGCAGACATCAAATTAATTACAAAACAATACTGACTAATGGGTGCGTAGACAAAGTTCTATACAGCTCATCTAGCTGCTCACGACTTGTAGCGGTAATCGGCAAGGTAATGCCAAGGTAATTACCATCCTTAGATGGTCGCTGCTCAACCTTAGTCTCATCAAATGTTGGATCAAATTGTTTTGCAATATGAATAATTGCTGGCAGATATTCTGGATTAGCTTTGCCCATCACCTTAATCGGAAATTGGGAAGGGTATTCAATGAGTGATTTTTCTTCGGCCATATATCTCTACTTTTTCTTATTGCTTACGGTGATCTGGCATGCCCAACCAGGCGCCAGTAATAATGTTACGAATGCAATGTAATCTACGATGAAAGAAGTGATCCGCGCCAGGAACTACTTGCACAGTAAGCTCTTGCGGGCGCGCCCAGTCCAAAACATTAATTAAGGGGATAGTTTCATCTAGCTCTCCATGAATGAGAATAGTATCTGCTGGAACCGGAGCTAATGTCCACTTACCTGCAGCACTCCCCACCATCACCAAGCGCTCTGCAGGGCGGCCTAGATCAGCAAGTCGTTGGACCAAGTGACTACCAACAAAGCTGCCAAAAGAGAATCCGGAAACTGCCAGCGGTAAAGTGTTTACGCTTGGAACCCAAGCTTGATTAGTGGCGGCATCAAATTCTGACCAACTTGAAGGGGTGCGCATCAAATCGGTGACATGCAACAGATCCTCCAGCTCGCCAACACCTTCATCATGCACACCAGCAGTACCACCTACACCCCGAAAATTAGGGCGCACGCTGACATAACCCAGTTGATTGAAAGCACGCGCCATGGTCTGCGCTACTTTGTTATCCATTGTGCCGCCCATCAGTGGATGAGGATGCGCAACCAATGCCAAGCCGCGGACTGCAAAGGAGGGGTCACTTTTTAATTCATCTGGTAGATCGATAGACATTTCGATCGCACCAACAATACCTTCAATATGAATTACTTTTGTACGGCTATTCATGGAAAAGCTTTCAAATAACTATGACAACTGCAAGCGCTCAACTGGGAGGCCAGAAATTAAATGCGATTGAATGATTTCTTCAATATCATCCTGATCCACAAAGGTATACCAAACACCTTCTGGGTAGACCACCATCACCGGCCCATCGGCACAACGATCTAAGCATCCTGCTTTGTTCACGCGAATCTTTCCTGGCCCCGCAAGCCCAAGCTCTTTAACTCTATTTTTTGCATACTGGAATAATGCAAATGCATTATGACGATCGCAGCAATCTTCGCCATTGCTGCGCTGATTCAAACAGAAAAACAGGTGGTGTGAAAAGCTCATAGAAAAATTATATTCGTCAAGGTTTCGGTCTTAGTTCTGCTACGTTATAGACCATCCAAACTAAGGCAATTGGTAACCATACCACTGATACCCATTGCATTAACTCATTAAAGTGCAATAAGCGTCCCTGATGCCAATGCCGTAAGTTCAAGATGAAATAGGGATTATCGGGCAAGACATTAATAGCGATCGTGGCAGTAACTAAACAAAATAATGCCAAACAAAGTCTTCTTTTTTGATTAAGACTTAAAGCCCACCTCAATAAAATGCTTGCCAACACCATTCCCCAAAGGGCTCCGGCTGTTAGCCATATCAAGCTAAACTCTCCACCAAACTGAAGAGCGGTAAAAAAAGTTTTCATCACCACCGTTAAACAAAGTAGTCCATTGAGAATTCGCCACTGTGGCGCCTTAGTGCGTAAGCCTGAGGAAAGCAACAGAGCAACACCAAGCCAACAGAGCGCAGTAATCACAGTTTCTTGAGCTATGTGATTAATGACCAAGGTTCCCCAATCAATCGAACCAAAAATGGCATGACCCCATACACCAGTACCTAACCATGAACTTTGGGGATAGATTTGTGACCAAGGAAATAACAAGAAGAGTGCGCATGCAGCCCAGTTGAGGCCAAACCATTGATCAAAGCGACGGCGAATGATGCTGCCCGACAACCATTGTGGCCCTAGAGGAATTGCTAATAAACCTCCTAGTAAGCCCCCCAATAAATTTGCCCACCAATCCATCTGACTGGGGATGCGAGTTGGTAGCCAAGACTGGAGTGTTTCGACAGTTAATGCGAGCAGAGCGCTAAGCGCTAAGGCAATACTTAATGCCACAAAATTACGCCAACGGGGATAAGCAGCAAAAACCAGTAAAAACCCAAAAGGAATATATGCCAAGATATTGATGGAAACGTCAAATAGGGTAATAAACCGAGGTAGCGGCGCCTGCACCCAGGCCCAAGCATGAATACCGTTGCGGAAATCAAAATCAAAAGGATTTAAGCTGACATAGATAATCAGTAGCGCATAGCTCAGGCTCATTGCCCTAGCCAAAGGCATGGCCTGTAGAGGCCATACAAGCTTATAGGGACGCTGGTCTTTTTGATCCATCCCACAATTCTAGGTCAGACCTTTCTACAATGGCGAAATGACTGCTAATTGCATCCTCGAGCGCGTTGCGCAGACTAAATCTACCAATGATGATCTTTTAGAGCGCTGGCGCGCTGGGGAGCTCATTGACCCAGTAGCGCGCATTGCCCACAAACAAACTGCTGGTAAAGGCAGAGCTGGGCGCACTTGGCTAGCCAATCCAGAAGACTCCCTCTGCTTTTCATTAGCGTTTCCATTCAAAAGAAGGCCTGCTGAACTGACCGGACTTAGTCTCTTAGTAGGGTTAGCAGTGATTTCTGGGATCGCACAAGCATATGATTTAGATGAAGCAATGCTTTATCAAACCGGCCTGCGCTTGAAGTGGCCTAATGATCTACTGCTAAATAACGCAAAACTTGGCGGCATCTTAATAGAAGGTGGTCAGACAAAGATAGATGATCCAACTTGGATGATCATTGGTATTGGCATGAACTTACGTAATGCCAACCAAATTGAAAGTAGCTTAGGTAGTGAATCAGACTTAAAGGTTGCTACTCTTGATCAATTTCTTCCATCACAATCAACCCTGCCTGATGTGGAATACCTCTGGTTAAAACTCATTGCATCTCTAGAGCATCATCTGACTGAATTTGATCAGCACGGTTTTGGAATCTATCAAGAACAATGGAAAACATGGGATGCCTATCTAGGCCAGGCTGTATGTATATCCGGCGCAGGTAAAAAGCCTATCTATGGCATTGCTCAAGGCATAGATCAAGCAGGCGCATTACTATTGCAACAAGCCAATCAAATGATTGCCATACATGCAGGCGATATTTCCTTAAGAGTACAAATATGAGTCTTTACTTGCTATTTGATGTTGGTAATACGCGTCTTAAATGGGCTGCAGTTGAATCAACACAACAGCCATCAGATCGACAAAAAAAACTTTGGGCTTACTCTGGATCGATCAGCAGTAAATCTTTAGCCTCTCCTGAACATAGAGCTGAGCTCGCAGATTACATTGCTAAAACCTTACCCAAACCTGATGTCATTGGGTTTGCTTGTGTTGCTGGTAAAGAAGTTGTTGCAAATCTTCAATCACTATTTCCGCAATGGAATGACATATCCTGGAAGCAGCTCAATGGAGATAGCCAGTACAACGGAGTACGCACTCTCTACCAAGATCCAAGCATGCTTGGTGCAGACCGCTGGGCCGCCGTGATTGGCGCGCGCGCCATATCTAACACCAACACACTCATCATTAATGCTGGTACAGCCACAACCATTGATTTGCTTGGCTCCAATGGCGTTCACTACGGTGGATGGATATTGCCTGGACTTGAATTAATGCAAAAAAGTCTAGAAGGCAATACTGCTCAATTGCCACTCGCAGTTCGTGACGAAACCAGTCATGGTTTTGGCTTATCTACGAATAACGCCATTATTGGTGGTTGCGATGCCGCACAAGTCGGCGCTATTCAATATGCGATTCAATTAGCAAAAGAAATGAATCATCCTGTTAAAAGAGTTTGGATCGATGGTGGCAATGCCAAAATTTTGGCTGCACAGATGAGTAAATCTAAAGGCCAATCTTCATTGGCAGTAGAGTCAACCGAAACTATTGAAGGCTTAGTGCTGCGCGGTATTTGGGCCTGGCTACTACAAAATCTTTAAGAGCGGATTTTGCCTAATAGGCTAGTGGTTGAGCGCTCGTATAGAAACGGAATGGCAATCGCTTTTCCACCCCAAGTCTTCACCAAACGCGTTTCTGCCAGAGTATCAATCTCGTAATCACCGCCCTTAACGTAAATATCGGGACGGATTTTCTCAATCAAGCTGACTGGTGTTTGCTCAGTAAAGAGTACGGCCATATCCACACTTTCAAGAGCTGCTAATAAAGCCTCGCGATCTGCTTCAGAATTAATAGGCCTGTCGTCACCCTTGCCCAGCATCTTGACGGAAGCATCTGAGTTAACGCCCACTACCAAGCTAGCTCCTAAAGCGCGAGCCTGGGCTAAATAGCTCGCATGCCCACGATGGAGAATGTCAAATACCCCATTGGTAAACACTAGAGGTCTGGGAAGTTTTGCAATACGAGCAGTCAGCTGATCTAAAGCGCAGACCTTAGACTCAAAAGAAGGTGGGGGTAAAGAAGTCATGACTCAATATTAATGGCTTTAGCTAGATTCGAGCGATATTAGCCAGAATGTCTTAGACTTGAGGACTGCCGATCCGATAAAAGAAGTTGCTAGATGCCCCACGAGACAATTCGCCTAATTTTTACCTGGGTTTTTACCCTACTTGCCTTTTTATTGGGCGCCCAGACTGTCAATGCGGCTCCTAGCTGCAGCCCCCTCCTATCTCAGACCTTCCCACGCCTTCAGGATGAGGCACCTCAAAATCTTTGCCAATACCAGGGGAAGGTGATTTTAGTTGTCAATACCGCTAGCTTTTGCGGATTTACAAGCCAATATGAAGGTCTAGAAAAGGTATACGCCAAATACAAAGATCGGGGCCTCGTCGTTTTAGGCTTTCCTTCTAATGACTTTGGTCAGCAAGAGCCGGGGAGCAATAAAGAGATTGCGGACTTTTGTAAAAATACTTACGACGTGAAATTTCCGATGTTTTCAAAAAGCTCCGTTTCAGGAAGCAATCCAAACCCCCTCTTCAAAATGTTAATTGCTAAAACCGGTACAACGCCAAAATGGAATTTCTATAAATATTTAATTGATCGAAATGGCAATGTGGTTGATTCTTATGGCAGCATGACCAAGCCGACAAGTAGCAGCATCACTGCTGAGATTGAAAAACTCTTAGGCGAAAAATCTCCGTGATTAAAAAAAGAATTGCCATTATTGGTGCTGGCATCTCAGGCCTTGGGTGTGCTTATGCACTAAGGCAGCATCCTGAGTTTGATCTGACCCTATATGAAGCTGGTGATCATATCGGGGGACATAGCAATACAGTCGACTTCAAGTGCAATATTGATGGCAAAGAAATCATTCATGGCGTTGATACTGGTTTCTTAGTATTCAATCGTAAAACCTATCCACGTTTGGTTCGCCTCTTTGAAGAAATTGGGGCGCCAGTAGCGCCTTCTGAAATGTCTTTTTCTGTATCAATTGATACATCTGATAAAAAACATGCCCATCAAAATATTGAATGGGCGGGCAATGACCTTAACTCTTTCTTTGGACAACGATCGAATCTTTTATCCCTTTCATTCTGGAGAATGGCTTATGACATCTTGCGCTTTAATCGCCTAGCCTCCAAGCTAGCTCATCAGCAAATTGAGGCAGGCCATCTTTATAAAGAGCCAGATGAATCCATTGCCAATTTTTTAGATCGCAATCGATTTAGCCAAAGCTTTAGAGAAAATTATTTTCTACCAATGATTGGCGCAATCTGGTCATGCTCTGTTGGACAGATGCTCGAGTTTCCAATTCAAACGATGGTGCGCTTCTGTCATAACCATGGCCTGCTGCAAATTCAGAACCGCCCCCAGTGGTTGACGATTCAAGGCGGCTCTCGAGAGTATGTAAAGCGGATTGTTGCCGCTCTAGAGGCCTCCAAAGTCAAGATTGTTCGCGAAGCTGTTGTGCGTGTCAATGCAAAGCAAGATAGCGCATCTCAAATTGAAGTAGTCAGTCAATCTGGATCTGGATTTTTTGATGAAGTTGTGATGGCCTGCCATAGCGATCAAACGCTTGACATAGTTCATGGCATCGAACAGCAGGCTAAAAATATTTTGGCGGCAATTCCTTACCAAAAAAATCGTGCCATTCTTCATACAGACGAACACTTTCTACCCGAGACAAAGCGTTGTTGGGCTGCTTGGAATTACACCGCAAAATCTGGTATGAATATCACATCAAAACAGCATGTGAGCGTGAACTACCTCATTAATCGTCTACAGCCCTTACCTGCGCAGCTAAAAGACACCCCAATTATTGTCAGCCTTAATCCTGCAACTGAGCCAGACCCAAAACTAGTGCATCAAGAAATTCATTACTCGCATCCCGTATTTGATATGAGCGCTATTCAAGCTCAGAAAGAATTGCCACTCATTCAAGGCACATCATCGATCTGGTATTGCGGAGCTTGGACTGGATTTGGCTTTCATGAAGATGGTTTACGGTCAGGCGAGTTAGTCGCAGAAGCTCTAATAGAGGGTATTCATTTGCCTCAGCTTGCTCATCCCAAGCAAGATGCCCAATAAATGAGTCAGCCAAAGATTAACTTTGGTGTTGTAAAACATCGGCGGCTCAGGCCTGCTAAGAATTCCTTTGGCTACGGTGTTTTCACATTGTCGATTCCAATGCGAGCTAGAAAGCACAAACCTGACCTCCTAAGTCAATATGGGCTTAATGACAATCGCTTAGGATTATTTTCATTCTTTGATAAAGACCATGGTTTAGGAGAAACAGATAGTCTGCAGTGGATTGAAAATATTCTGCAAGAAAACCAAATCCAAAATATTGATGGAGAAATTTGGTTGCAAACATTTCCCCGAGTTTTGGGATATGTGTTTAATCCAGTTAGTTTTTGGGTATGCACACGTGCAAACGGCCAAGTACAAGCTGTATTGGCAGAAGTGAACAATACCTTTGGCGAGCGGCACTGCTACCTATTACATAAAAATTCTGGTGAGGTGTTGCGCTCTGGTGAAACCCTCAGTAGCCAAAAAGTTTTCTATGTTTCGCCATTTTGTGAAGTGCGTGGGAACTACCATTTTCGCTTCCTATTCCCCCAAGATAGCAATAGCGGAAATAACTCCGTTTATCGAATTGAACTCCACGAGGATGGCTTACCGCTGATTAATACCAGCATTAGCGGCACTAGCCGCCCCTTGAGTCAGTCCATGCTTTGGCTGGCGTTTTTGCGCTACCCACTCATGAGCCTTGGAGTAATCTTCCGAATTCATTGGCAAGCATTGAAATTATGGGTAAAAGGTGTACCCTTTCACTCAAAGCCTAATCCACCTGAATTTGAAGTTAGCAAATGAATCGTCCAGGACAATCCTTACTCTCGCGCCTTAATTTTGCAAGGCCACAAAGTCGTACCCAAGCGCGTAAATCTCGCCTAGGTACAGAAACGCTATTAAGCCTCTTATCCCAACTTAGCAGCGGCCACCTCAAAATGACCTTGCCTGATGGCAATATCAGAGAGTTTGGGAATAAATTAGACCCATTGCATGCCGAGATTCAAGTTTTGGATTGGTCTGTATTTAAGCAAGTGCTGTCTCATGGAGATATTGGCTTTGCTGAAAGCTACATCCGCGGAGAATGGGACACTCCAGACTTAAAAGCCATTCTTGAGCTTGCGATTCGAAACCGTACGATTCTAGAAAAAGTAATTTATGGAAGCTGGTATGGCTCCGTTCTTTACCGCATCAGACATTGGTTACGCGACAACAGTAAAAATGGTAGTCGTAAGAATATTCATGCCCACTATGACTTAGGTAATGCTTTTTACACTTTGTGGCTAGACCCCACCATGAGTTACTCCAGCGCCTGGTTCTCAGAGGGTGAAAAACAATCTCTTGCTGATGCACAACGCGCCAAAATTAGACGCATTCTCCAATCGCTTGATACTAAGCCTGGTGATCATGTACTTGAAATTGGTTGCGGTTGGGGTGGCGTTATGGAAGAAGCTCTCCGTAGCAATATTGCAATTACCGGGCTCACGCTTTCAACAGAGCAAAAGATATTTGCTGAAGATAGGCTACAAAAGATTCAATCACAAGCCGGACAAACTCAGTCTTTTGAAGTACGCCTACAAGACTATCGGGATTGCCAAGAACAATTTGAGGGCATTGCCTCCGTGGAAATGTTTGAAGCGGTTGGTGAAAAGCATTGGCCAGAGTATTTTCAAACGATTGCTAAATGCCTCAAGGCTGGCGGCAAAGCTTGTATTCAAACCATTGTGATCGCTGAAGAGCTCTTTGAGCGTTATCGCCACAACACTGATTTTATTCAACAGTATGTCTTCCCTGGAGGAATGCTACCTTCACGGACTAGCTTTAAGGAAAGCGCTGCTAAGGCTGGACTACAGATTGAAGGTGAATTTGCTTTTGGGGCTGACTACGCTAAAACACTTTGCCTTTGGAGAGACAATTTCAATCAAAAGCTTCATGAAGTTCATGATTTAGGTTTCGATGAAGCCTTCATCCGACTCTGGAATTTCTATCTCATGTATTGCGCCGCTGGATTTGCAGAGCGCAACATTGATGTCGTGCAATTTACCCTGAGTCATCAATCCGTTAATACATCATCGGATGCTCTGAGCGCATGAAGCAAAAAGGCATTCCAAATTTTTCCGGGAAACGTATCTGGCTCATTGGTGCATCCAGTGGAATTGGTGAAGCTTGTGCTCAAGCGCTGATCAAAGCTGGAGCAAAAGTAGCCCTCTCTAGCCGAAGAGTTGAACGCTTAAACACCTTAGCAGCACTTGGCAACACAGAGCAATCACTTGTGTTGCCATTAGATGTGACTGATGATGGTCAACTGAAGAATAGCTATCAATCAATTCTAAGGACGTGGGGCGGGATTGATTTATTACTGTTTGTGTCTGGCGTTTATGTCCCACTACGTGCAGACAACTTTGACATAGATACCGCAGAACAAACTATCGATGCAAACCTTTTAGGCCCAATGAGAGCTGTTGCGCTCGTACTTCCTGAGATGCTCAAGGCACATGCCGGTCATATTGCAATTGTGAGTAGTGTTGCAGGCTACAGTGGGCTTCCTAAGGCCTTGGCATATGGGCCAAGCAAGGCAGCCATTATCAATTTCTGCGAGACCCTCTACTATGACCTGCTCCCTCTGGGGGTCAGTGTCCACATGATTTCTCCAGGCTTTGTAGCTACCGAAGCAACTGCTCAAAATGATTTTGAAATGCCCGCCCTAATCAGTGCGCAAGAAGCTGCCGCTGAAATTTTAAGTGGGATTGAAAATGGGGAGTTTGACATTCATTTCCCCAAGAGATTCTCGAGATTTTTGAAATTTCTCAGAATCCTACCTTATCCAATCTACTTTTGGATTGTGCGCCGCTTCGTCAAAATCTAAGAAACGACTTCTAAAGTAATTACTGCTTGTATTTGTCTTTACGAATTTTTTCTTCGAGATGGTCCATTACTACTATTGCCTTAGCTTTTGTCCCAGCAATTGAAGGAGAAGTGACATACTTTCCTTGCATCACAATCGTTGGAACGCCATCAATACGATAGGCGTCTGCCAATTGCTTTGCTGTACGCGCCTTAGAAACTACAGCGAAAGAGCGATAGGTAGCTAAGAAGGTGTTGCGGTCAATGCCTTGAGACGCAACCCAATCTGCGATCTCTGGCTCAGTCAATAAGCGTTTGTTCTCTTTATGCATGGCATACATGACTTTTTCATTAAGAGCATCGCCCTTGCCCATCGCCTCAAGTGCGTAGAACAATTGACTATGTGGCATGAAGTCGTCACGAAACGCGACTGGGACTCTGCGGAAAACGACATCCTTAGGCTGACGCTTTACCCAGCTAATAAGCTCTGGTTCAAAGTCATAGCAATGCGGACAGCCGTACCAAAAAAACTCAATAACCTCTACTTTGCCCTTGGACTCAAGAGGCTGCGCAATCGGAAGAATGCGGTAATCAAATCCTTCCTCAATCTTTTGGCCTTGTGCAACAACAATTCCACTGAGGCAAAACAATACTAGTAATGTAAATAGTCTTTTGGTAAATGAGATCATGATTTGCTAGATTTAATCAGGGTTGGTTTAATGCCCATACTGTTTAACTTATCGCGAAGAGAATTAGTCTCTTCAGGGCTGTTATAGGGGCCGATACGAACACGCCACAAGGAGTTTCCGTCGGCAGTCACTTCACTTAATTGCGCCTGAATACCTTGGATCGCTAAATTTGCTTTTTGTGCATCTGCATCAGCACGTTTTACAAATGCCCCTGCTTGCAAGAAATAAACAGCGTCTGTTTTTGGAGTGGGTGTAATTTCAGTTGGCTTCTTACCATTTGCCAAATCCGCAATCGGATCAGATGGTGCAGCAGAGGGCGACTTGCCTTGTAAGGGCTTATTCAAATCTAATTGCTCAACAGGGGCCGCAGAATCGCCTTCAGTAGGCGCACTAAAGGGTTTGATTGTTAAGGGTAAATTGGGTGCGCGAACCCCAGGCTTCTCTTGGGGGGTATTTTTAGAAAGGTAAAAGGCGATTGCAAAGGCAATGCCTAAGCCCGCCCCTAAACCCAATACAAAACCTAAGATAGTTCCACCGTATTGGGCGCTCTTCTCATCAGTCTTGATAAAGCCAGTTTCTTGATTCGGTTTTTTCATGATTGCCTCATCTTACCTTTTCACCTCATACCCTGCTATTACATCTTAGAGGGTGCAGATACCCCTAATACTTTTAAACCATTTTGCAGCACTTGGCGAGTGGCCAATAACAGCGCCAGGCGGGCTGCCTTGAGTTTCTGGTCATCTACCAGCACCCGGTCTGCGTTATAGAAGGTATGGAAATCCCCCGCAAGGTCTCGCAAGTAGAAAGCGAGGGCATGGGGAGCCAATTCAGCCGCAGCCTCGGTCAATAGCTCAGGGTACTCAGCTAAACGACGCAATAAATGATCTGAAGCTTTACTTTGCAGTAAAGATAAATCGGCAGAAGCTAAATCAGAAATTTGACCGCCCCACTGCTGCAAGATGGAGTTGATGCGCGCATGGGCGTACTGAACATAAAACACCGGGTTCTCATCATTTTGCTGCAGAGCGAGATCAACGTCAAAAACAAATTCCGTATCAGCTTTACGTGATATTAAGAAAAACCGAACTGCATCACGGCCACGCTGTAAGGCCAATTCCTTTTCTTCGGGAGTCATCTCTGGAGTAACTCCGCCAGACCACTCAACCAAATCACGCACGGTGACATAAGAACCTGCTCGTTTCGATATCTTGACCTCTTGCCCATGACGCATGACGGTCACCATCTTATGCAGAACATAGTCTGGGTAAGTTTTCGGAATATCCCACCCACGCTTTTGTGCCACGCCCTGCAAGCCAGAGCGAACACGGGCTATCGTGCCATGGTGATCACTACCCTGTACGTTAATCACTTTATGGAAACCCCGATTCCACTTACTGGTGTGATACGCCACATCGGGAACGAAGTAAGTGAAGCTCCCATCAGACTTACGCATCACACGATCTTTATCATCGCCATCATCTGTAGTCTTCAACCACAATGCGCCTTCAGATTCATAGGTCTTACCAATACTTTGTAAATCACCCACAATTTTCTCAACACTACCATCGGTATATAAAGAGGATTCTAAGTAGTAGCAATCGAATTGAACGCCGAATATTTTTAAATCAATATCTTGCTCATTACGCAAATAAGCAACTGCAAATTGACGAATCGCCTCAAGATCATCTTGATATTTTGGGGAGGCCTTAAAAGCAGTTGCAATCTCAGCAATATATTCACCGTTATAGGCCTGCTCTGGCCAAGCGGCATCACCAGGCTTTAAGCCATTTAAGCGGGCTTGAACAGATAAAGCTAAATTTGCAATTTGTACGCCAGCATCGTTGTAATAAAACTCACGATGGACTTTGATTCCTTGGGTAGCCAATAAATTTGCTAGTGCATCACCGAGAGCAGCTTGCCTACCATGACCCACATGCAATGGGCCCGTAGGATTTGCTGAAACAAACTCAATCATGGCGCTTGTCATTGGGGCCTGCTCTTTTGGCAGCTCGCCAAAATGAGCGCCTTGAACAAGAATCTCATTGATTACCGCTGTTTTGGCGGCATTACTTAAACGGAAATTGATAAATCCAGGACCAGCTATCTCGCAAGAAGCGATGAGCTTGCTATAGTCCGACTCTTTTTGGAGGCGCTCAACCAAGGACTGAGCCAACTCTCTGGGATTGAGCTTCCAGGCCTTAGATAACTGGAGTGCAATATTGCAGGCAACATCACCGTGATCTACGGCCTTAGGGCGCTCTAAGCGTGGTGACGAAGGCTTGTCTAAGCCTCGCTCCTGAGCAAGGCTCCCAAGGGCGCTACTTAGCATCTCAATTAAACGATTTTTATTGGTCGACAACATAGAAGAGTGAGTTTATCAGGTGGTAAGCTATCAAAATGATCTATCAATTTCGCTCAAAAGCTGGTCCAGACGTCATTATGCTGGCCGATCTCACTAAGCGAATCTTTGATGTTTTTGCTCGTCCGCTAGAACCCCGTGGAATCCTCACAGTTGAGCAACTCCCTACGCTGATTACAACCCTGGAAACTGCCATTCTCAAGGATCTTGAAGAGCGCTCTAAGTCGCAAGGAGAGGGTGGGGGAGAAAAACTCAAACTCGCTGATCGTCTTGGTCAAAGAGCCTACCCATTTCTAGAACTCATGAAGCAGGCCAATGCTAAAGACGAACCTGTAATGTGGGGTATTTAGTCGATTAGGCTCGCCAATTGGCGACGGGTATCTTCGATGGACTGACCGCGACGTTTCGCCAAATCCTCAAGCTGGTCAGTGGAAATTTTTCCAACATTGAAATAGCGCGCATCTGGGTGAGCAAGATAAAAACCGCTCACACTAGAGGCTGGGTTCATTGCCATCGACTCAGTCAAAGTCATGCCAATATCTTCTGAGCCAATTACTCTTAGTAAGTCTTCTTTGACTTCATGAGCCGGGCAAGCAGGATAGCCAGGGGCAGGACGAATACCGCGATACTGCTCATCGATCATTTGATCATTTGTCAAAATCTCATCTGTAGCATAGCCCCACAAGTCAGTCCGCACCCGGTGGTGCATGAGCTCAGCAAACGCTTCTGCCAATCGATCAGCCAAAGCCTTCAACATAATCGCGCTGTAGTCATCATGCTTTGCCTGAAACTCAGCAACTTTCTTTTCCACACCATGTCCAGTGGTTACTGCAAAACAACCAAGATAGTCTGCGACACCAGAATCTTTTGGAGCGACGTAATCCGCTAAGCAACGATTTGGTCTGCGTGCACCATCAATGACTGGGCGCTCAGCCTGTTGACGCAGGTTATGCCACACAAATAGCGGATGTTCACGTGCTTCATCGCTATACAAAACAATATCGTCACCCATCGTATTAGCAGGATAGAAGGCCACTACTGCGTCAGCCTGCAACCACTGGCCTTTGATCAATTTATCCAGCAATACCTTAGCGTCTTCGAACACCTTCCGCGCCTCAATACCTACAACCTCATCATCTAAGATAGCTGGAAACTTGCCAGCCAGATCCCAGGTCTGAAAGAACGGCGTCCAATCAATATATTTAGCAATGTCGCTTAGCGCAAAGTTTTTAAACACCCGACGCCCAATAAATTTGGGTTTTTCTGGAGTATAGGAAGACCAATCAATCAACTCGCGATTTTTACGTGCTGCCTCTAAAGAAATAGTGGGTGCTGCTTTCTTATTAGCATGCTGCTCACGAATACGCACATAGTCATCGCGCAAGTCTTGAATAAATTTCTTAGCACTCTCATCGGAGAGCAAACTAGAGGCAACAGATACAGAGCGAGATGCATCTGGCACATAAACTACTGGGCCATCATAATGCGGAGCAATCTTGACAGCTGTATGCACACGTGAGGTTGTAGCGCCGCCAATCATCAATGGAATTTGACGCTCACGGAAATAATCATCACGCTGCATCTCTTGAGCAACATAAGTCATTTCTTCAAGCGAAGGTGTAATCAATCCAGAAAGTCCAACGATGTCGGCATTCTCTTCTTTGGCGCGTTTCAGAATCTCAGCACAAGGAACCATCACACCCATATTGGCGACTTCAAAGTTATTACATTGCAAGACGACAGTCACAATATTTTTACCAATATCGTGCACATCACCCTTGACTGTCGCCATCACAATCTTACCTTTAGCTTTGGCTTCGCCACCACCAGCGATGTGCAGGCGTTTTTCTTCCTCGATGTAGGGAATCAGAATTGCGACTGCTTGCTTCATCACGCGCGCACTCTTAACTACTTGGGGCAGGAACATTTTTCCGGCACCGAATAAATCGCCAACCACATTCATGCCATCCATGAGTGGACCTTCAATTACCTCAATTGGTCTACCGCCACCGCCCATGATTTCTGCACGTAGCTCTTCTGTATCTTCTTCAATGAAAGTAGTAATGCCATGTACCAATGCATGCGTTAAACGCTCACGTACTAGAGCTTCGCGCCATACTAAGTTCTCAACCTGCTTAGCGCCACCACCTTTAAATTGATCAGCGATATCCAATAATCGCTCTGTTGGTGTTTTGCCATCTTTTTCTTTAAAGCGATTGAGTACAACATCCTCCACCCGCTCACGTAGTTCTGAGTCTAGATCTGCGTACACTCCAAGCTGACCGGCATTAACAATGCCCATATCCATACCAGCTTGAATCGCGTGATACAAAAATACGGTGTGAATCGCTTCACGAACACGATCGTTACCGCGGAAAGAGAAGCTCACATTAGAGACGCCGCCACTGACTTTGGCGCCAGGAAGATTTTCTTTTATCCAACGAGTAGCGTTAATAAAATCTACTGCGTAGTTGTCATGTTCTTCAATACCGGTAGCAATTGCAAAAATATTAGGATCGAAAATAATATCTTCTGCAGGAAAGCCGATTTCATTTACCAGGATTTCATAACAACGCTGACAAATTTCTGTTTTACGCTTGAACGTATCTGCTTGACCAACTTCATCAAAAGCCATCACCACTGACGCGGCACCATAACGACGAATTAAACGCGCCTGCTTTTTAAAGGGCTCTTCGCCTTCTTTCAAAGAGATGGAGTTGACAATCGGCTTACCTTGAATACACTTCAAGCCTGCCTCAATCACGCTCCATTTAGAGGAGTCGATCATGATCGGAACCCTGGCAATATCAGGTTCAGAAGCAATCAGGTTCAAGAAGCGGGTCATCGCCGCCTCAGAATCGAGCATCGCTTCATCCATATTGATATCAATTACTTGTGCGCCATTCTCAACCTGCTGACGAGCAACTACAAGGGCCTCATCAAATTGGTTATTAAGGATCATGCGGGAAAATGCTTTGGATCCCGTGACGTTAGTTCGCTCACCAATATTCACAAAACCAATTTCTGCAGTGACATTAAACGGCTCTAGACCAGAGAGCTTCATTGCTGGCATTACTTTTTTATCTAGCTTGCTCATGCCGCTGCCTCAGAACTTTCCCGATAGAAAGCGCGCGGCTTGCGCTTCGCTACTGCATTAGCAATCGCGCGAATATGATCAGGCGTAGTGCCACAGCAACCACCTACTAAGTTCACCAAGCCATCTTTAGCAAAACCATCTACGAGGCTAGAAGTTATTTCTGGAGTCTCATCAAAACCAGTGTCACTCATCGGATTAGGAAGACCAGCATTTGGATAGCAAGAAACTGCCGCATCACAGATCCGTGCCAGTTCTGCAATATAAGGACGCATCAAGGCAGCGCCTAAGGCACAGTTCAGACCAAATGTCAGTGGCTTGATATGGCGCAGACTATTCCAAAATGCCTCAACGGTTTGGCCAGAGAGAATTCGTCCAGAGGCATCGGTCACCGTTCCAGAAATCATCACCGGCAAAAGCTCGCCAGTCTCTTCAAAAAATTCATCTAATGCAAATAGCGCAGCCTTGGCATTGAGTGTGTCAAAAATGGTTTCAACTAAAAACAAATCTACACCGCCAGCAAACAAGCCTTCAATCTGCTCACGATAAGAAGCCCGTAAAGCATCAAAGGAGATATTGCGCGCGCCCGGATCATTGACATCGGGAGAAATACTTGCTGTCTTTGGTGTCGGACCAATTGCTCCAGCGGCAAAACGGGGTTTATCAGGTGTGCTGTATTTTTCACAGGCTGCACGGGCAAGCTTTGCAGAAACTTCATTCATTTCACGCGCAAGATCTGCCATTTTGTAATCCTCTTGAGCAACTGAGGTTGCACCAAAAGTATTCGTTTCAATGATGTCTGCGCCTGCATCAAGATACTGCTCATGTATCTTGCTAATGATTTGTGGTTGAGTCAAAACCAAGAGCTCGTTATTGCCCTTGATATCTCCGGGATGCTCAGCAAAGCGGGTATTGCCAGGCAAACCACGATAGTCAGCCTCAGTCAATTTGTACTGCTGAATCATGGTGCCCATGGCGCCATCCAAAATCAGGATGCGCTGCTTCAGCAGCTCGGGAAGCGCCTGACCACGGGTGTAAGGCTGTGAAATACCATTAGATTGCATTAATTAACCGGGATAAATCTCTAGAATCCCTTATTCTATTGGAAAAGCCACTTTTCATTTAACCCGGAGTAGTTATGTTTGGAACAATTCCAGAATTTAATCAAAGCCTTGAAATGTTTAAAACCATGTGGGGACAAGGTGCGACTGGTCAAGCTGGCCAATTCCCCTTTACTACGGATGCCTCTAAGGCTGGTGGTGGGTTTGCCTCGGCTTTTCCAGGTCTAGACGTTGACGAACTAGAAAAGCGCATCAAAGACCTCAAAAGCGTTGAAAACTGGCTAAATCTGAACCTTAATATCCTGAAATCCACCATACAAGGCTTGGAAGTACAGCACGCCACGATGATGGCCCTCAAATCATTTGGAGATGCAGTATCTGCGGCAAGCACCGCAGGGGCTGCGCCAAAAGAAGAGTCGAGCACTAAAGCAAGAAGCGTTAAAGCTAAACCACGGAAAACCGCAACACGCCGTCGTCGCAAAGCTGGCGATGCAACTTACCTCGACGAAGTAGGTAATTCAGATGGGCAATAGCTTCACCCATAGCAAAAGTTAGCTGATGAATGTCTAATTCACGCTTAAATAAAACCGGCACGATCTCCCTAGCATGTGCCGGTTTTTTACATGCGCCGAGTGTGTCAGCCAAACGATCATCGTGATGAGCCTTCAGTTGTGCAATGCGTAGCTTCATGCCAGTAAATGGTTTGCCATGTGAGGGCAATACCAAGGTATCGCCAGGCAAAGGCAAGTAATCATCTAAGGAAGCTAAATAGAGGCCTAATGGGTCTGCATCTGGGTCGGCGTCGAACACACTGACATTTGTTGAGATGCGCGGCAAAAGCATATCGCCAGAAATTAAGATTCCCAAGTCTTTACAAAATAGCGATGCATGTTCAGGCGCATGTCCATACCCCATGATGACCTGCCATTGATGTCCGCCAATCAAAATATTTTCACCATTCATGATGCGGCGATACTGGCGAGGCACACCCGGAACCATATTGCTGTAGTAATTAGAGCGTCCCCGAATTTTTTCTAAATCTTCTGGCGTAGTCAAACCGTGCTTTTGAAAATGATCAGCAGACCCCCCGCCACCGGCACGAACTCCAATTGCAGCACCACCTTCTTTACAGCTTAACCATTGGGCAGTTAAATAATCGGTCATCGAAATCCACAAAGGCGCATGCCACTTATCACACAACCATTGAGATAAACCGACATGATCTGGATGCATATGCGTTACCAAAACCCTGAGAACAGGCAAGCCCTCTAGCTGGGTAGCAAAAATCTTCTCCCACGAAGCCCTAGTCTCATCATTCGCAATGCCGCAATCCACAATCGTCCATCCCGAGATGCCATCAATCTGATCGCGTAAAAGCCAGAGATTGATATGGTCTAAAGCAAATGGCAGCTTCATTCTGAGCCAGCGAACACCTGGTGCAATCTCAATAGTGCTGCCAAGTTCAGGAAGCGCCTCCCCTAATGGATAATGAATGGCGCTTTCTGCTTTTGCCTGATCTTGAGTGCTCATGGTGTAAATTTTTTCTTTTAAATTACTATAGTTTTAGGTTTATTTTGACAACTATCCCATCACCTTGCATCAATTGGTGCGATATCAATCCTGAGAATGGCTTCTGTCGCGGCTGCTATCGCACACTTGCTGAAATTGCAGATTGGTCTGATCTTTCTAATCCTGAAAAACTTGAGATTTGGTCAAAACTAAATGTGCGCAAACCTCAAACACCAGAGTAAATTTATCTTTTCTTACTTGTTTACATCGACAATTAAACGACCGCGTACATTACCCGCCATTAACTCTTGCGCATACTTCAAAGATTCTTCTAAAGTAATCTCGTGAGAAATTTCATCTAAAGTTTTGAGATCAAGTAATTGACTCAATTGCTCATAGGCAGCAATCCGTTTAGCACGTGGCACAGTGACGCTATTAATGCCATATAAAGTTACACCACGTAAAATAAATGGTGCAACGCTAGATGGGAAGTCCATGCCTTGTGCAAGTCCACAAGCAGCTACTGCACCATCACTCTTAGTTTGCGCGCACGCATTAGCTAAGGTGTGACTGCCAACGCTATCGACCACCGCAGCCCAACGCTCTTTTGCTAAAGGTTTGCCTGGGGCCGATAAGGTGGCACGATCAATTACTTCAGCAGCACCGAGTTTCTTTAAATATTCTGCTTCAGCCATTCGGCCAGTACTTGCAACAACAGTAAAGCCTAGCTTGCTCAGAAGGGTGATGGCAAAACTACCTACTCCACCTGCAGCACCAGTCACTAAGACCTCGCCATCACTCGGCTTGAGGCCATGCTTTTGCAAAGCCATGACGCAGAGCATGGCTGTATAACCAGCCGTACCAATTGCCAAAGCTTGCTTAGCTGTAAATCCCTTAGGCAGTGGAATTAACCAATCCGCCTTTACTCTGGCCTGCTGTGCTAAACCACCCCAATGGCCTTCGCCTACTCCCCACCCATTCAAGAGCACCATATCGCCCGCTTTAAAGTCTGAGCTAGTACTTTCAATCACTTCGCCAGCAAAATCGATTCCAGGGACCATTGGAAAGCTTCTGACCACAGGCCCTTTACCCGTAATAGCAAGGCCATCTTTGTAATTGAGGGTGGAATACAGGACCTTAACCCGAACATCCCCAGCTGGAAGGCTAGCCTCATCTGCCTGGCCCAGCTCAGCGCGATAGCCTTGTTCATCTTTATTTACCAATACAGCTCTAAACATGTCTCTTCCTTTTATAAGCGGGCATTTTCCCGCAATAAATCCCTAATAGGTTTATCCTAACGAGCATTGCTAATTATGGAGGCTTCCATGAAAAAAATTCTACTATTAACCGCGATTTTTGGCTTGATGCTGAATGGGTGCTATTCGACTCAAATCAGTATGTCTATGGGTAATATGCGCCTCATCACTTCTAGCGCCAATCCACAGGATGTCATGGACTTTGCAACAAAGGCTTGTAGAGGCGATTTTTATGAAGGCGCTAGCTTTCTTTCTAAGGCAAGCAACGAATATCGCTTTAAATGCGTGAAGGCTGAAGAAAATGAAATATTAATTCCTATTCCAGGGACAACGATTGCTCCTGTAGTTAAAGTACAAGCGAAGTAAGTTAGCTTGATGGCCCCATTTACCTCACAAGAGCTACGCAAAGGATTCGCATCATTTGCAACCGGGGTCACGGTGATTGCCTGCCTTGATGAAAACCAAGGTCATCACGGCGTCACCATTAGCTCATTTAATACCGTGTCTCTCGAGCCACCACTGATTCTATGGAATCTTAAAAAGCATTCTCGTTTAATGCCCTGGGTAGAAATAGGCAAGAAACATCTCATCCACGTGCTAGAACGCTCTCAAGAAAATTTGGCGATGCACTTTGCCACTGTCAAACATGATCAATTTATTGGGATTGAGCACAATCTTGCTCAAAGTGGTTTAAGCGAAATTGAACACTGCGTTGCTTACTATGAGTGTGAGACTGTTTCTGTATATGACGGTGGAGACCATAACATTATTCTTGCTAAAGTCATTAGCTTAAAAAATTACCCAGAAAAAGAGCCTCTCATTTTTGCTCGCAGCAAATTTGTTGGCCTTGATTTTGTAGAAGTAAAAACTGCTTAAATAGCCTTTCAAGGAAATGCCATGATGCGTTTGTGGGGTCGTAAAAGTTCTATCAATGTTCAAAAAGTATTATGGTGTCTTGCTGAATTGGGTCTGACAGAAGGCAAAGACTTTGAACGGATTGATGCCGGGATGCAATTTGGCATAGTTCGCTCACCAGAATTCCTAAAAATGAATCCAAATGGCTTAGTACCCACACTAGAAGACGGTGATCTTGTGCTCTGGGAATCAAACACCATCATGCGTTACTTGGCTACACAGTACGATAAAAACAAACGCTTCCCATCGGACATGGCCCCTCAGTTCAGCTCTGAAAAGTGGATGGATTGGCAAGTTGGCACTCTTTGGCCAGCACTTCGCCCTACTTTTATTGGTCTTACTAGAGTTCCAGAAGCCGAGCAAGATCATGCTGGCATTCAAAAAGCGTATCAAGATACTAACCAGTTATTTAGCTTACTGAATCAAGCATTAGAGTCTCAAGCATATTGCTCAGGAGAACGATTTCATATTGGGGATATTGTCCTGGCGCTATGTGTCCATCGTTGGATTTTGCTAAACGAGACTTTCCCGAAACAAACTGGTGAACGCACTAACCTCACCAATATTAATCGCTGGCTAAAACAACTGAAGGCAGAAACTCAATTTCAAGAATTTGCGGAGAAAGAACTCAATATCATTAATAAGTGATATTGAGTTGCAATCGATCCTTTTTGATTACTCTTGCTTAAACTTCTTTGCGTGGTGATCTGCACCAATAAAGAGGTACATTGCGGGCACTACGAATAAAGTAAACAAGGTGCCGATAGATAGGCCAGTAAAAATCACAATGCCCATGGATTGACGGCCTGCGGCGCCTGCCCCAGAGGCAATCACGAGGGGCAAGACTCCCAATACCATTGCTGCCGTGGTCATCAAAATGGGTCTTAAGCGAACGCTGCTTGCCTCAATAATGGCATCTAACTTACTGCGCCCCGCTTCTTGTAGCTCATTGGCAAACTCGACAATCAAAATGCCATGTTTACTAATGAGTCCCATTAGTGTGACTAAGCCCACTTGGGTATAGACGTTCAAAGTAGTAAATCCTAAATTGATAAAGATCAGTGCGCCGAATAAAGCAAGTGGTACTGATACCAAAATCACAATCGGGTCACGGAAGCTTTCGAACTGTGCAGCAAGTACCAGGAACACAATCAGAATTGCAAAGAACATGGTGACTAAAAAGCCACCCGACTCAGCCATAAACTGGCGTGATGGACCTGCGTAGTCCATGCTGTAGCCATTGGGTGCAACCTCTTTTAAGGATTGGCGCATGAACTCCAATAAATCAGCCTGTGAAATGAATGGGGTACTCACGCCTGCAATCGTAGCGGAGTTCAATTGTTGAAAGTGGTTGATTGACTGAGGAACAACGCGCTGCTTAATACTAGCAATCGTCCGCGCCTGGATCATTGCACCACTTGGAGTACGAATGTAGTAATCCAAAATCTGATCCGGATTTAAGCGATCAGTCTGTTTTACTTGTGGAATTACACGATATGATCTCCCCGCTACCGAGAAGTAGTTCACAAAGCCGCCGCCTAATGCAGCCGATAGCGCAGAGCCAACTTGTTGTTGTGTCATACCTAAAGCAGCAACTTTTTCTCGGTCAATAACTAAAACATCTTGAGGCTTATCAATCTTCAAATCCGAATCTACATAGAAAAAATTTCCAGAACGACGCGCTTTGTCCAAAACTGCCTGAGAAACTTCGTTAAGCTGCTCATACGATTCAGTGGTATTTATTACTACCTGCACGGGGAAACCCTGGGCTCCTGGCAAGGCAGGAAACTGGAAGGCTGCCACGCGAGCACCGGCAATCGTGTTCCACTTCTGCTGCATATCTTCTTGAAACTTCGTAGCATTACGACTCCGCTCCCCCCAATCCTTCAATAAAATACCGCCAAAGCTTGAGGTTGGGCTGGTGATTTGGAAGGCCTGCTCATATTCTGGTTCAGCGCTAGCAATTGCATAAATCTGATCTGCATAAGTCTGCATTTGATTGACGGTGCTATTCGGTGGGCCAGATGCTTGCATCAATACAATGCCCTGGTCTTCAGTCGGAGCCAGTTCAGCGCGGGCTGTAGCGTAGAGATAAGCAACCCCGCCTAGAAGAATTGCACCCATCACAATAATGACTTGCCATGTGCTTAACAAATCTCGCAAGGTTTTTTGGTAGCTGTGATGAACCTTATCAAAAATGCGATCGATCTTTTTGACAAAAGAAGAGGCTTCCTGTTCTTCAGTAAAGATGCGCGAACACATCATTGGCGAAAGCGTTAATGCAATCAGGCCTGAGACGGCAACGGCACTGGCTAAAGTAAAGGCAAATTCCGTGAAGAGCGCACCCGTCAATCCACCTTGGAAGCCAATCGGGATATACACTGCAATCAAAACCACTGTCATTGCCAAAATGGGACTGCCTAATTCGCGGGCAGCAATCAATGAAGCCTCCAGCGGAGACTTGCCCTCTTTCATATGGCGGTCAACGTTTTCAACCACAATAATGGCGTCATCAACCACTAAACCAATTGCTAATACCAGGGCCAACAAAGTAAGCAAATTGATGGAGTAACCCAACACTTGCATTAAGAAGAATGTGCCAATGAGCGAGAGTGGCATAGCAATTACCGGGACCGCAACTGCACGCACACTTCCCAAGAAGAGATAAATCACGATAGTCACAATGACTAATGCTTCTATCAAAGTTGTAACCACTTCATCAATCGAGCTCGTGATGAACTTGGTGGAGTCATACACAATCTTGCCTGTCAGCCCAATAGGTAATTGCTTCTGAATACCAGGTACCACATCACGCACTCTCTGAGCAACGTCTAATAAGTTCGCTTGGGGAGCAACCTTGATAGCAATAAATACAGACTTCTTACCGCTAAAGGCTACGTTAGTGTTGTAATCCTCAGACCCTAGAGTGACACTTGCTACCTGATCGAGATATACGATATTGACGCCATCTTTTTTAACTACTAACTTACGGAACTCTTCTAAAGTATGTAAGTCTGTACCGGCAACCAAGTCTACGGCAACCATATCACCTTTGGTGCTGCCAACTGCAGATAAATAATTATTGGCAGACATGGCGCTATAAACATCGTCAGCACCAACTCCAAGTCCAGCCATTTTTTCACGGTCAAGCCAAGCTCGCAGTGCAAATTTTCTGCCGCCTGTAATCTCAGCATTCTGCACACCGTCAACAGAGTCTAACTTAGGCTTTACAACTCGCAATAAATAATCAGTAATGGCATTATTTGGAATCTCATCACTGTAAAAGCCCATATACATTGCAGCAGTAGATTGGCCAATCTGAACAGTCAATATCGGCTGCTGAGCCTGGGGTGGCAATTGATTCTTGACCGCACTAATTTGAGTCTGAATTTGCGTTAAGGCTGCATTAGAGTCGTAATTCAACTTTAAGGTAGCAGTAATTGTGGATACACCACTGATGCTCGCGGAAGATAAGTAATCAATACCTTGCGCCTGCGCAATAGAAGCCTCAAGTGGCTGCGTAATAAAGCCTGCGATTGTTTCTGGATCTGCGCCATAGTAGGCAGTAGTAATTGTGACAATTGCATTCTGCGTTTGTGGATACTGATTAACTGGCAAAGAGCCAATGGCCTTTAAACCAAATACCAATACAAGCGCACTCACCACCAGTGAAAGCACTGGCCTACGAATGAAGATGTCAGTCCAATTCATTTACTCACTATTCCTGTGGCTTAGGGTCAGGTGAATTGGCTGGCTGCACCTTGTTATTAATAATGAGCGGTGTGCCATTCTTTAGCTTTAATTGACCACTTGTTACAACTGTAGCGCCCTCTTCAACTCCTTTAAGGATTGCCACTTGATCACCCCGTGTTGCTCCAGTAGTAACAAATACTTGTTGCGCCTCTAATACCGGCTTACCTTGCTTATCTTTCTTGCCAGTGGGTTTAGCAACAAATACCGTTGATCCATATGGGTTATAAGTCACAGCTGTTTGCGGCAAGGTTAATAGCTTTGCCTGTTCGCCAACCTTAATATTCACATTGGCAAACATTCCAGGAAGAATTTTCTTATCTGGATTGGCAATTTGCGCCTCAACTTGAATGTTGCGAGTATTGGTGTCTACTTTTGGACTGACAGCTGTAATCTTGCCGGTAAAGCTTGCATCCTTAAAGGCATCTGTTGTCACAACCACTTCCTGGCCCACCTGAATTTGCTCTGCATTACTTTGTGGCAAGTTAAAGTCCACAAAAATAGGGTCTAAGGTTTGTAAGGTTAAGAGCTTATCACCCGGATTAACGTACTGACCAGGGTTAATCGATACGATGCCAACCCGACCACTAAAGGGCGCCTTTAAATTCTTTTTAGCAACTAAAGCTGTTTGAGACTCAACTTGTGCCTGCTTAGAATTTGCATCGGCGGCACTAGTATCAAACACATTTTTACTAATTGCCTGAATAGCAAGCTGCTGTCTATCGCGCTCATTAATGACCTTGGCAAGATCAGCCATCGCCTTTAGTGATTTGAGTTGGGCAACATCGGAGGCATCATTTAACTTAATTAATAAATCGCCTTCTTTTACATCTTGCCCAGACTTAATGGGCACTGTCAGCACCAAGCCTCCAATCTCAGTACTTAAATCCACACCCCTAAAGGCGCGCACATTACCAACGCTAGTGAGTTTAGGCTGCCATTCAGAGGTGGCAACAACCATGGTTGAAACTGTTGCTGGAGGCAAGCCCATTCCTGAGATGAAATACTTAATCATGAACATCTTGGCTTGATTAAATGTAAAAATTAAGCCAAGCAGCAAAAACACTCCGCACAACATGATGGTCATTCGACGCTGCAATGGCTCCATAGCCATGAGCTTGGCATATGCTTTAGTACCACGCCATTTTTGACCGATACGAGCATAAAAAGCTTTGGCTTTTTCCCAAAGCGAGATTACTTTTTCACGCAATTTCCACTCGACCGCCTTGAGTCTAATCAATGCCCATAAGGCAATAATCACGGCCATGAGTTTGTTCTTAATTTGTTCCAGAAGTTTCATTTTGATCTTTATTCGCTATGTCTTTTGGTTTAAAAGCAGGGCCCTCACGATTCCACCAGCCGCCGCCTAATGCTGTAAATAATGCTGCGGTGTCAGAAAAACGGGTTGCTTGAGCCGCGACTGATTTCACTTTTGCTTGTTGATACTGATTTTGGTAATAAAGGACTGCCAAATAACTTGCGGTGCCCAATTTATATTGTTGTTGAACCAAGTCTAATGTTTCATAGGCATAACGCTCTGCATCAGATGCCGCTTTAAGAGCTTGAGCTCCAGTCTCTAGTGCACGTAATGCATTAGCAACTTCTTGAAAAGCATTCAAGACTGTTGCTTGGTACTGAAAAGCCGCTTGCTCATAATTTGCAATTGCGCCACGGCGTTGCGCCAATAACTGTCCGCCCTGAAATAGGGGCTGCAAAATTCCACCACCAATAGACCACAATGCAGAGTTGGGACCAAATAATGCAGCAGAGGTGAGTGCAGCCGAGCCAATCGATCCAGTGATATTGAACTGAGGCAACAGGTTCGCTGTTGCTACGCCAACAAATGCATTCTGCGCCTTGAGTTGCGCCTCAGCAGCACGTACATCGGGGCGCTGACGTACTAAGCTTGATGGTACAGAAAGCGGTAATTTTTCAGGTAAGTGCAAATTAGAGAGATCAAACTTTGCAATATTGGCGTTACTAGGTAGCTCACCGACTAGCAAGGCTAACTGATTGCGAGCAAACGCTAAATTACGCTCATAATTAAATAAATCAACTTGCGAACTAGCAACTAAAGTTTGCTGGGAGGTCAAATCGACCTTGTTAACAGTGCCGATCTTTAATTGTTTTTCAGTTACTTCAGCTAAATTAATTTGGGCTTTTAAGATCTCTTCTGTAGCCTGCATTTGCGCACGCAGAGCCGCCTCTTTAACTGCGCCAGTAACAACATTGGCAGTTAATGAAAGGTAAGCCCCCTCTAGTTGAAACTGAGCAACCTCTGCTTGCGCTCTAGCTCCCTCAACAGCTCGACGTGCGCCACCAAACACATCTAGCTTATAAGTCACATTTACTGAAGTATTGTAAAGATTGTAAGTATCGGATCCATATGGCAGACCATATATTCCTGCTGGTTGGAGTTGTCGAGTAGCTGCACCACCAACACTTACTGCTGGAAAATATTGGCCGCCAATTTGAGCGTTCACATTTTCTTGTGCGGCACGCAATGCTGCATCTGCCGCGCCTAAGTTTGGATTTTGCTCAAGCGCTTTTTTAATCAGAGCATCTAGCTCAGGAGACTTGTAAAGCGTCCACCATTGAGCCTCTATATCTGCCCCCTCGGTAAACTCTTGAGGAGTGCCGCCAGGTACTCCTGGTGCAGCAGTTAATTTTTGAGACAAAGGGCTTTCTGTATAAGTCTTAGTCTTCGGGGCATCAGGTTGCTTAAAGTCTGGGCCAGCCGCACACGCAGACAACAACCCTGTGCAAATCAACAGAAGCAAATTTAAACGTGAGAGCGGTGGCACTTTCGACAGAAACATGAATTGCGACAAATATCCTCTTTAACAGGACTTATTTGAACACAGAAATGTAATCAGGTCTGCGTAAAGTCCTGATTTAACTACTTAAATTTGTTCACAGCTTTGGAAAAATGTCAAACATGAAAATTATTCAACAGTAACGCTCTTGGCAAGGTTTCTTGGCTTATCAACATCAGTTCCGCGAGCGCAAGCTGTGTGATACGCCAGCAACTGCAGTGGTGCGACATGCAAGATTGGAGAGAGATTACCGTAGTGCTCAGGCAAACGGATAACGTTAATTCCTTCAGTGCTCACGATATTTGTATCGTGGTCAGCAAAGACATACAACTTTCCGCCACGCGCTTTTACTTCCTGCATATTGGATTTCAATTTCTCCAGGAGTACATCATTTGGAGCGACTGTAACCACTGGCATCTTGTCAGTCACCAATGCCAATGGGCCGTGCTTTAACTCACCAGCTGGATAGGCTTCAGCATGAATATAAGAAATCTCTTTGAGTTTGAGTGCGCCTTCAAGAGCGATTGGATAGTGCAAGCCGCGACCTAAGAAAAGTGCATTTTCACATTTAGAAAATGCATCACTCCAGGCAATGATCTGTGGCTCAAGCGCTAATACTGCATGCAAAGCTTTTGGTAAATGACGCAATTCTCGAAGAAGCTCTTTTTCTTTTTCAGCAGAGAGTTTTCCCGCTCGCTTCGCAAGCGAAACAGCCAAAAGGTACAAAGCTAGTAATTGAGTTGTAAATGCCTTAGTGGATGCAACGCCAACCTCAATGCCTGCCTTGGTCAAGAAATGCCAATTGGTTTCACGAACCATTGCGCTGCTAGCAACGTTGCAAATAGCTAGCGTGTAAGGGTGCCCAAGAGTCTTAGCGTGACGAAGCGCTGCCAAAGTGTCTGCAGTCTCACCAGATTGAGAAACCACCACAATGAGTGTTTTTGGGTTTGGTACAGTCGTGCGATAACGATACTCACTAGCAATCTCTACTTGAGTCGGAATGCCAGCGATATCTTCTAGCCAATATTTAGCAACACAAGCTGAGTAATAACTGGTGCCACAAGCCAGAATCAAGATTTGATCAAATTTTTGCCAGTCATCTGGATTGGCGTTAAAGAGTTCCGGACCAAATGAGGCAATATTAGCGAGAGTATCGCCAATGGCTCTAGGTTGCTCAAAGATCTCTTTTTGCATGTAATGCTGATAAGGGCCCAAATCTACAGAGTCGGCCTGAGCAGGCATCGGCTTGAGCTCTCTTTGTACAGGCTTTCCAGCTTGATCGATTACTTGGGCACTATCGGCCGTGAGAATTGCAATATCGCCCTCTTCCAAGTACATCATTGAACTAGCACGTCCAGCCAAAGCAAGAGCATCTGAAGCTAAAAAGTTTTCATGTTCGCCAAGTGCTACGACTAGGGGTGAACCAGCACGCGCACCAACTAAAGTGGTAGGCTTATCTTGAGCAATCACACCAATTGCATATGCACCGTGTAATTTCGGCAAGACTACCCTTACTGACTGGGCAATATCTTTTTGACCACTAGCAAGGTATTCCCGATGAATTAAATGCGCAATGACTTCAGTATCAGTCTCGGAGGTGAAAACATAACCAGCAGCTTTTAACTCTGTGCGTAGATTTTCATAATTCTCAATAATGCCGTTATGCACTACTGCAATCAAATCATTAGAAATGTGGGGATGTGCATTTTGCGTATCTGGCTTGCCATGTGTAGCCCAGCGTGTATGAGCAACACCAATGGTGCCAATAAATTCTTTCCCTTGATCGGCTAATTCAGACACGCGGGCTGTTGTGCGCGCTCTTTCGATTGGATGCTTAGCATCATCTCCATTAATGACCGCAAACCCACAGGAATCATAACCACGGTACTCAAGACGACGTAAGCCCTCTACCAGAACATCAACAATATTTTGATGAGAGGCTGCACCAACAATACCGCACATTATTTTTTACCCTTTGCGGTTTTTTTGATAGCAGTCTTCTTAGGGGCAACTTTCTTGCTGGGTAGTTTTTTCGCAGCAGCTTTTTTCTCTTGCTTCACAGGTCGCTTCCACTGCAAAGACACTTGCCGAGCTCTTGATACAGTCAACTGGTTTGCAGGTGCATCTTTTGTAAGAGTTGTGCCCGCACCCAATGTAGCGCCACGTCCAACGCGTACCGGAGCAACCAACTGGGTATCTGATCCAATAAAGACATCGTCCTCAATAATGGTCTGATGTTTATTAACACCGTCATAGTTACAGGTAATAGTGCCTGCACCAATATTGACTCTGGATCCAACAATGGAATCACCCACGTACGACAAATGATTTGCTTTGCTATTAGCAGCAATCTTGCTGTTCTTGACTTCAACGAAGTTACCAATGTGAACATCGTTTGATAGATCAGCACCTGGACGTAAACGTGCGTATGGTCCAATCACCGATTGATTGCCAACTTTAGCGCCATCAATATGGCTGAATGCATGCACTGCTACCGCTTTACCAATCACGCTATTGCGAATCACACAGTAAGGGCCAATCTTTGTGCCCGCTGCTAAGGTAACGCATCCCTCGAAAACGCAGCCCACGTCAATGAAAACGTCAGTACCGCACTCAAGGGTGCCACGCACATCGATGCGTGCAGGATCAGCCAGCGATACGCCAGCATCCATTAGCTGATGAGCAATATTAAGTTGATGGACTCGTTCTAGGCTGGCTAACTGTTCGCGACTATTAATGCCGATAGTTTCAAACTCGTCATCCGCTTGTGTAGTACGAATGGGTACGCCATCTTTAACAGCCATCGCAATCACATCAGTTAAATAGTACTCACCCTGTGCATTACTAGCACGCAAAGCCTTAAGCCACTTCTTTAATGCATTGGTTGGCAATACCATGATTCCAGTATTAATTTCATGAATCGCTTTTTGTGCTGGCGTTGCATCTTTCTCTTCAACAATCTCTTGCACCGAACCATCCGCGTCACGCACTATGCGACCATAGCCTGTTGGATTCGCAAGGTTCTGAGTAAGTAAAGCCAAAGCAGAATCTTGGCCACGCACACCATCAGCTAATTTGGCCAACTTACTCAAGGTCTTTTTACTAGTCAGCGGTACATCGCCATACAAAACCAAAGTGGGCTCTTGCACATCCAGTTTTGGAAGAGCTTGCAATAGTGCATGCCCTGTACCTTTTTGCTCAGACTGTAGTGCAGTAGAGACTTTACTAAAGCTTGGATCAACTTTACTTGCATTGGTGAGGAATTCTTTTACATCGGGAGCACCGTGACCAACCACTACGATCGGACCATTTTTAGTCTGCTTATTTTGCAGAGATAGGGCAGCAACAAGGACGTGCTGAAGGAGGGGTTTTCCTGCTAAAGTTTGCAAGACCTTGGGCAGGGCGGATTTCATCCGCTTTCCTTGCCCCGCAGCCAATATGACGATATTCATAAAGGGGGATTATAAGTCCCTTGAATGAGGGTTCCGCAGGCCAATTCGTCTAATTCAGCCTCATCAATTGCCTTATCCCCAGAGGATCTAGCAGCAATGCCAGATAGCTCTGTAGAAATCTCCAAATTTTGGAAATCAAAAGCTTCGCTATCCATTAAGTGGGATGGAACAATGTGGTGCATTGAGCGAAAGAGATTCTCTACGCGCCCAGGGTGTTTTTTCTCCCAATCACGCAACATTTCTTTCATGACTTGGCGCTGAAGATTCGGCTGACTACCGCATAGATCGCACGGAATAATTGGAAAATTCATATCCTGCGCATAACGCTCTAACAATTTCTCGGGAACATAAGCCAAAGGACGAATAACAATATGCTTGCCATCATCAGAACGGAGCTTAGGCGGCATACCTTTTAACTTGCCTGCATAGAACATATTGAGCATCAAGGTTTCCAAGATGTCATCACGATGATGTCCTAAGGCAATTTTGGTGGCGCCTAGTTCATCTGCGACACGATACAAAATCCCACGACGTAAGCGCGAGCACAACCCACAAGTTGTCTTACCCTCTGGAATAACCCGCTTCACAATGCTATAGGTATCTTGCTCTTCAATGTGAAACTGAATGCCCAAGCTTTTTAAATAACTCGGAAGTGTTTCTGCAGGAAAATTAGGTTGCTTCTGATCGAGATTAACGGCCACGATCTCAAAGTTGATCGGTGCGCGCTCACGTAACTTCATCAAAATATCTAGCATGGCATAGCTGTCTTTGCCGCCAGAAACACAGACCATGACCTTGTCTCCGTCTTCGATCATGCCAAAGTCACCAATAGCTTGGCCAACCAAGCGACAGAGTTTTTTCTCTAGCTTGTTTTCTTCGAAGATCACTTTACGAATATCACCCATAACAACTCACTTATGCTGACTTGATCCGAAACACTTCAACACCAACAGAATGACAGTCTGGATAGACGTCTGGTTTTGCAGTCCTAACGCACGCTGCTAATACCTTAGGATGCGCAAGCATTACTGCAACAATATCATCGCAAAAGGTTTCCTGAAGATGAATATGGCCCTTAGAGGCCCGCGCCTTAATGGTTTCACGCATAAAGTCATAATCGACCACCTCATCTAATTGGTCGTTTGTTGGCGTATTCTTGGCCAATGGAATGTAGAGATCTACATTCAGAATGACGCGTTGTTCTGCTTTTTTCTCAAAATCATGAACGCCGATGTTGATATAGATTTCATAGTCTCTTAAAAATAAGCGGCGGCAATCAGCAAGTGCGGGATGGGAAAGAATAGTGTGCATAAATAGTCTAATTAATTTGTCTTAAACATCACATCACGTGATGATGGTAATAAATGTTGGCCGCCGTCAACATATAAGGTAGTCCCAGTAATGGCGTTAGCCTCAGCTAAAAAGACAGCTGCTTTAGCGATATCTTCTGGTGTTGAGGATTTTCCTAATGGCGTCATTTGATGTGCCTTTATAAAGCCATCATTAGTCTGATCTCCAGAGGGTAAAGAAATTCCAGGCGCTAAGCCAATCACTCTCAGATGAGGGGCAAAATCGAGTGCCAATACTTCTACTGAAGTTGCTAGCGCAGCTTTAGATAAGGTGTATGACAAATAATCCGGATTGAGATTAATCAACTTTTGATCGAGCAATTGAATGACGGATGGCAAATTCTCATTACCTGTTTTATGTAGACTAATTTTCTTAAACTCAAACATCAACTGAGAAAGCAAAATCGGTGCCATCAAATTAACCTGCATATGCTCCTGTAAGCTTTTAGCAGTCAATGGTGTATTTGAATTGGCACGATCATACTCAAAAATAGATGCACTATTGACCAAGCAATGCAGGTTTGAAAATTGCTGGCTCACGGCGGTAAAAAGCTTTTTGATGGCCGCTTCGTCTGCTAAATCGGCCTGATAAGCTTGGGCTTTAACCCCCATCATCTCGATTTCTCTGACAGTTTCTTTGGCATCTTGCTCAGATCGCCCATAATGAACGGCAACATCCCATCCCTGGCGCGCAAACTGCAAAGCGATTTCCCGACCCAGACGCTTGGCAGCGCCAGTCACTAAAACTGCTTTCTTTTGTTGGGATAAGGATGAGTTCAATTAAATTCTCTTAGACTAGCGAGCTATGGATATTACCTTGACCAGCCTTGAAACGGAGCATAGCGAACTCCTCAAGGCCAAAATTGCCTCTGAGATAGCCTCCCAGGGCGGCTGGCTGCCATTTTCTAGGTATATGGAGATAGCCCTTTATGAGCCTGGAATGGGCTATTACAGCGCTGGGGCACATAAATTAGGCACCGGTGGGGACTTCACTACAGCCCCTGAATTAAGCCCCCTCTTTGGCGCTGCTATTTGTTCAACTTTGTTACCAGTCCTTGAAGGTCTCAAAGAAAAAGGTTTGCCTACTCAAATCCTTGAATTTGGTGCTGGCACAGGAAAGCTTGCCACTTCCATTCTGAGTCGCTTACATGATCTTGGTTTTGAATTGGATCGGTACGACATCATTGAAATTTCTCCAGACTTGGCACAGCGCCAGGAGGAGCACGTAGGCAATATTGTTAAAGAGTTGAAATTACCCACTCAATGCCATTGGCTTGAAGAATTACCAAAGAATTTCAAGGGCATCATGCTTGCCAATGAAGTGATCGATGCCGTTCCCTGTGATGTCATTATTTATCAGAATGGATTTTGGTATTGGTATGGCACTGCCTATAAGGATAGCAAGCTTGTTTGGAAAGTAGGCTCGCCAGTAGCACAAGAGTTATTACCTGAAAGTCTTTTGGATGGGGGCTTTTCCGAAGGCTATGTCACCGAACTTCATGCGCCTGCCAATGCATGGATGCATCAAGTTGCCAAACACCTAGATACTGGTTTGTTTTTAACTTTCGACTATGGCTTTCCAGAAAGTGAGTATTACCATCCGCAGAGGCTAGAAGGCACACTGATGGCACATCATCGCCATCATGCAATTCAAGATCCATTTTATCTACCCGGTCTTTGTGACTTAACGACACATGTTGAGTGGTCACAAATTGCGCGTAGTGCGCTTACAGAAAATGCTGATGATGTTTTTCTGACGAATCAAGCAGCCTATTTATTGGATGCAGGTATCGGTGATATTGCATTAGAGATTGGCGATCCAGGCAATCCCGAGACCTTTTTGCCAATTTCAAACTCATTGCAAAAATTACTCTCCGAAGCAGAGATGGGGGAGCTCTTTAAGGCATTTGCCTTCTCGAAGAATTTAGATACTTTATTGCCTGGATCTTCTCTAGAAGATCTACCTGGACTGCGCGGCAGAAATAGGCTCTAGAGGCTAAGACTGTAGCGCAGCAGTAATTGCAGCAAGCCTAGCAGCTTCAAACGCACTACCAATGCGCTCACCATTAGATCGGTCTTGTGCCTCAACACCGGCAATAATCTCTGCTGTATTTAATGCCTGAGCATTACGCATGGCTGCTACCAATACAGAAATATTGAATCCGATTTTCCCAGCAAGATTAAGTAGTGATTGGCCGCGATCTGGCTTACGCCAAACATCCGCGCGATTAAACCAAGCCAAGACATCGACTGGTTGATAAGTGGCTTCAGAGCGCTTATCAACCAGCGCCTTTAATTCACTAAAAATCTCACTAAAGTCACGTACTTCAATGGGCATACGCACGCATTCAGCCCATGAACGAATTTCAGAGGTAGGTAAATCCATCAAGGCGATGGCACAACGCTCTTCTAGGCTATTGCTACTTGCCTCGCAATGCTCGATTAATGCCTTACGAAATGGTTCTTCTGCAAGTTTCGCAGTAAGTGTGCTTGGTAACAGAGGTTTGGCAGCGCCAGTATCTAGTAAAACCTGGAACATATGCATAGGCTTTGAAGCAACTAGGCCTCTAGCTAGCTCCTGCCAAATACGCTCTGCTGAAAGTGCATTTAACTCACCCGCCTGAACAATTGCTTTTAAGGCCGACATCGTGTCGTTAGCAATCCTAAATTCAGGAAAGCGCGCAGCAAAGCGAGCAATACGTAATAAGCGCAACGGATCTTCAGAAAAAGCATCAGATACATGACGAAATACTTTGGCAGCTAAATCTTCTTGACCGTTATAGGGGTCGATGATCGGTCCAAACTGTTTTCCATCAGAGCCCACTTCTTGCGCCATGGCATTCATCGTTAAATCACGACGCTCTAAGTCTTGTTCCAAAGTCACTGAAGGATCAGCATAAAAATGAAAGCCTTTATACCCTTGGCCTGTTTTACGTTCAGTACGAGCTAGCGCATACTCAGCTTGAGTTTCTGGATGTAGAAAAACCGGAAAATCCTTGCCCACAGGACGAAAGCCCTTAGCAACCATTTCATCCACGCTAGAGCCAACGACCACATAGTCGATATCGTGCACAGGAAAACCCATTAAGGTATCCCGTATTGCACCACCGACTGCATAGATCTTCATTACCTCATGCCCTCAAGGCTTCGCCGGCTCATTTTGAATACTTCACTTAATGCGTCCTTACCGCTTACAGGCAATACATTGGGCAATTGCATTGAAGCAATGTTGTCACGTGACATCAAAGTAGGTACTGGTAAGAATTCAAAAGCTAAGGCTTGTAAATAGCCTACAAAAGCGGGCACCGGAATAATGACACAAGATGTTTTAGCTTTGCGTGCAGCAAACTCTACAATCTCCTTCATGGTGTAGACCATGGGCCCTACTAAATCATACGATTCATGAATAGTCTGAGGCATCTTTAATGCCATCACAAAAGCGCTTGCTACATCGTCCACGCTTACTGGTTGAAACTTTGCCTGATGATTTGCTAAAGGCATGGCTGGAAATAATTTAGCTAACTTTGAAAACAAATTAATGAACTGATCTTGGGCGCCAAAAATGACTGATGGTCTAAAAATGGTCCAATCTACATTGCTGGCCTTCACTGCCGCTTCGCCATCGCCCTTACTTCGCTGATACATCGATGACCCATGAGCATCAGCCCCTAAGGCACTCATATGAAGATAGCGCTTGATGCCATGCATTTGCATCGCAGTAATAATATTTTTCGGCAAATCTACATGCGCAGCTTTAAACACTTTTCCATAAGGCGTTGCCGGCTTATCGTGCAAGACACCTACCAAATTAATCACGGCGCCATTGTCATGAACACGTGCACATAAAGATTGCAGTTCATCAAAATCATGAACATCAGCATCCTCTAAATGCACTTTAGGTAACATCCGTAACTCACGGCCTGCGGCCAAGTGACTTGTGGGTAAGAGAACTGAATAACCCGCCGCTTGCAATTGCGCAGCTATCACTCGTCCAACAAATCCATTGCCACCAATCAAAAGAATGTCGTATTTCATAAGCTCTCTTATTAATGAATGCTAATTAGGGTAATTCAGATTGAGTAGCTGCTTTAGGCGAAATAACACCTAGGCGTTGTTTCAAAGATGGTGTTTGACCATTCATGACCGACGAATAGTAATTTGCATTTGAGAGCACATTCTTAACGTAAGTACGCGTCTCATTAAACGGAATGGTCTCTGCAAAGATTGCACCCTCGGTAGGACTTGTTAATTTTTCGCGCCATGCTTTTGAGCGAGAGGGACCAGCATTGTAGGCAGCTGATGCCAGCACCCAAGAACCATCTAAGTCAACTAAGACCATGTTGAGGTAGTTACTGCCCAAAGTTAAATTCGTATTGGTATCACTTAGCTTGTCATTGGTGTAATTGAGCATGCCAATCTTTTTAGCAACATACTTTGCCGTATTGGGCATTACCTGCATTAGGCCTGAAGCACCTACCGATGATGATGCATTCATGATGAAGCGTGATTCTTGACGAATGAGCCCATAAGCCCAAGCAAGATTCAAATCAATTTGCCGAGCAATTGGAGATAACTCATCCCTAAACGGAGTTGGGTAACGCAAACTAAAGTCATGCTCTTGCTTTGTTCGATCAGCAGTATTCACGACACGGTCGTATAAATGAATACGTTTTGCGTACTCAGCAGCAGCTAACAGCTGCTTGTCAGTCATGTTGCGTAGCTCCCAATTCCACTCGCGATTCCCTTCAAAGCGAAGGTTCATGGCATACAAACGCTCGCTCCTCAAAAAACCCTTACGACTAGCCATTGCATCAATCTCTTGCTCGGTCACCTTAGTTCGAGATGGCGCATGATTTGACTTACCCAACTCCTCGCGAGCCAGTTGTCCATAAAAATTATATTGCTCATCAATCAACTCAAAGCTATCTTTAGCTTTTGCATCTTGACCTTCGGCTTTTAAAGCGCGGCCATACCAATAAGTCCAAGCCGGATCTTTGCTACGCACTACGGGATTCATGCTCTCTATCGCATTTTTTACCAAGCTCCAATCCTTAGCACGCAAACCAGCGCGTACCTTCCACTCTTGTGACTCAACTGAGAGCAGTTCGTTGTAACCAAGCTCTTGCTGCAAGCGATAAGCATCGTCTGCATTAGGATCTAATTTCTTTGCCAGAAATTGGCCAATCACACCCCAAGCTACTGCTTGATTCTCTTTGCTATAGCGCGATGATGTCTGCAAAAAGTCTCGATAGGCTTTCGCCGGATCGGCCTTTGCAGCTTTTACAATTTCTGCAATAGGATCTTCGCCACCCAAGCGACGTGCCATTGTGTCAAAGCCTCTTTCGCTAGCCGCACGACCGATCGCCTTGGCCTCGCTTGGCGTCATTCCACCAGCAGCAACCAAGGAAGGAACTAACTCTTGGCAAGCTTGTCCAAAGTGGCTTGGATCTAGCAGAACTGATCGAGTATCGATCGATAGTTTGGTGGGATTCTCACCTTGTGATAATTTTGATAGCAAGGAATAGCACTTCACCTGAGTGTCGTCATCCAAGACAAATTTCGCATACTCCAGATCAAAGCGTGCCCAGTCTTTTCGCTTACCCAATACCAATAACCAATCGTTACGCATCCGATCAGCCAAGGCCGTTCCTTGATACTGATTTAAAAATGCAATGACTTGGGCATCAGCGCTGTAATCGCTACGTGGTCCACCGCCACTATCAAATAATTGCGGCTTAATACGAAAGTAAGTCACATAATCATCAAATGGATAGGCGACTAGATTAGAAGAAAGCTGTTGTGTACGGAAAACATCATTTTTTCTAGCTGCTTCTCGTAAATCGATAAATATCCGATCTGTATCAGTAATCTCGGCAGGGGCCGCTTTGCTTTCATATGATTTAGGAAGACTTGATTTTTTGGTCTTTTCAGCAAAAGCGCTAGGCATAGACAAGACTAGGCCCAGGATCAAAATCTTGACCCAGCGGAGCTGTTGACCTTTAAGAATTTCAGACTTCTTTTTCACTATCTAGCCCTGTACATATTTACCAGTATTCGCCTGGCATTAAGTTGTTTACTATATCTTCTAATTTTCGCCTGATAATGGACGATATGCACGGTAATTCGCCAAAAACTCTTCGTCAAGATTTGTTAAAGCAACGCAAAGAATTTGCTGCTGGGCAAAGTTATGCTCAAACCAAAGAGAGGCTAATTGCGGGTCTTAATCAGTTTTTAGCGAAAGATGGCAATTCCCTGCGGTCTATAGCACTTTATTGGCCCATTCAAGATGAGCTTGATTTGCGTTCGGCATTAATCACTTGGGTACACCAAAATCCTGGATGTCGTCTGGCGCTTCCCTATGCGCGGCCTGATAAGCACCTCGACTTCTATGAGTGGCAAGACGGGGATGTGTTGATCCCAAGCCAACATGGAGTTCCTGAGCCAAACCCAAATAACCCCTCAAGACCAGCAATTACTCCTGACTGCATCCTCATTCCCTGCGTCGGGTGGTCTAGCTCTATTGAGAATGGTAAAACCCATTATTGGCGCCTAGGTTATGGCGGTGGATATTTTGATCGAACCCTAGCGGCACTCAGAAACAACAATCCCAAGTTCATCTGTATCGGGGTTGGATTTGATTGGCAAAAACTCAACGATGCCCAATGGGCGGCCCAAGCGCATGATGAGCCCTTAGATATGCTGCTTACGGAATCTAGCTTACTTCGCTAACTTACTTTGTTAAATCCAAGTTATCAGCAATGGCCAAAACAGCATCTGCTTGATTTAGAGAATAGAAATGCAATCCAGGCGCACCTGCCGTCAATAACTGATCGCATAGATCTGTCACTACCTCTTCACCAAATGCGCGAATTGAGGCAATGTCATCACCATAAGACTGAAGACGCAAACGAATCCAACGCGGGATTTCAGCCCCACAGGCATCAGAGAAGCGCAATAGCTGAGTGCTATTCGTAATCGGCATGATGCCAGCAATGATCGGCTCTGTTACACCTAAGTCATAGGCTTCATCAACAAAACGAAAATAAGCATCAGTGTTATAAAAATACTGAGTAACCGCAGAGTTCGCACCCGCTCTCATTTTCTGTACAAAGAAATGGACATCACTAGCAGGAGACTTCGCCTGAGGATGACACTCTGGATAAGCAGCTACATCAATATGAAACCAATCACCGGTTTCAGCACGAATAAATTCTACTAACTCATTAGCATGATGAAACTCACCATACTGACCCATGCCTGATGGCAAGTCACCGCGTAATGCCACAATGCGCTTAATCTCTAAAGCTTGATATTGCCTCAGCATCGCACGCACACTTTCACGTGAGCTTCCAACACAGGATAAGTGGGGAGCAACCGCTGCACCAGCAGCATGAATATCACTCACCACTTTCAAGGTGCCAGACTGAGTAGAACCACCGGCACCAAAGGTCACAGAATAAAACGCGGGCTTCAGAGTTTGACTAAAACGCTCACGCACAAGATGCAGCTTCTTCTCGCCTTCAGGTGTTTTTGGAGGAAAGAATTCGACGCTTAATTCCATGATTTTGGGCCTAGGGTATCAATTAAATAAACTGGATTAATAACGATAGTGGTCAGCCTTGTATGGGCCTTCCTTGGTTACGCCAATATAAGAAGCTTGCTGATCAGACAATACTGTCAACTCGGCATTGAGAGTCTTAAGTTGCAAACGTGCAACCTTCTCATCTAAGTGCTTTGGCAATGTGTAAACGCCGACTGGGTATTTATCGGTGCCAACCGCATTCCACAATTCGATTTGAGCAATCACCTGGTTCGCAAATGAAGAGCTCATCACATAGGAAGGATGGCCTGTACCACAACCCAAGTTAACCAGGCGGCCTTTAGCTAAGATGATGATGCGCTTTTCAGGCTTGCCATTGCTTGCTGGGAAAATCACGTGATCAACCTGTGGCTTGATCTCTTCCCATTTGTACTTCTCAATGCCTGCAACATCAATCTCATTATCGAAGTGGCCAATATTACAAACGATGGCTTGATTCTTCATCTTCGCCATGTGGTCATGGGTAATCACATGGTAGTTTCCAGTTGCAGAAACAAAGATATCTGCTTTATCGGCAGCGTAATCCATGGTTACAACACGGTAGCCTTCCATCGCTGCTTGCAATGCACAGATTGGGTCTACCTCAGTCACCCACACTTGAGCAGATAGCGCGCGCAAAGCTTGGGCTGAGCCCTTACCCACATCGCCGTAGCCGCAAACTACTGCAACCTTACCGGCAACCATGACGTCAGTAGCTCGCTTGATTGCATCAACCAAAGACTCGCGGCAACCATAGAGATTGTCAAACTTGCTCTTGGTTACGGAGTCATTTACGTTGATTGCAGGGAACTTCAAATCGCCCTTAGCAAACATTTGATACAAACGATGAACACCAGTAGTGGTTTCTTCTGTAACACCCTTCACTTTTTCCAAGCGCGTGGAATACCAAGTTGGGTCTTGTGCTAATTTTTTCTTAATAGCAGAAAACAAAATTGTTTCTTCTTCACTGGTTGGGTGATTTAAGCAAGCTTGATCTTTTTCAGCGCGGGCACCAAGGTGCAATAACAAGGTGGCATCACCACCATCATCCAAAATCATATTGGTGAAGCCGCCATCAGCCCATTCAAAAATACGGTGCGTGAAATCCCAATACTGCTCAAGGGTCTCGCCCTTGATGGCATAGACCGGTGTGCCATTAGCAGCAATGGCTGCAGCAGCATGGTCTTGTGTTGAGAAAATATTGCAAGATGCCCACTGCACTTGGGCGCCAAGCGCCTCAAGGGTCTCAATCAACACTGCAGTTTGAATGGTCATGTGTAGCGAACCCGTGATTCGCGCTCCACGCAATGGCTGTTGCGCAGCAAACTCATCGCGAATAGCAATCAAGCCAGGCATCTCAGTTTCAGCAATGGCAATTTCTTTGCGCCCAAAGTCAGCCAAAGAAATATCAGCAATTGCGCAACGAGTTGCAACAAAGTTATTTAAATCAGTAACGGTATTCATTAATGCTCCAGCTAAATACGATCCAATGCTGGAGTGCAAACTCGCTAGCCGTTGAATCATGGGTTAGCGAGCGCGGTTGCAATTAGCAGAAACTGTTTAAGAATCCACTCCCTTCAAGCCTGGGGAAATGCTGGGCCTCAGCATTCCTTGCAACGCTCCTTGAAGGTATGGAGAAATTGTAATCAATTTCTCCATATTTCGCCTCAATACATCTATAAACTGCTTTTTGATACCTTTAGATGCCTATAAGCCAGCTGCGGAACGCAATGCAGCAGCCTTGTCTGTCTGCTCCCAAGTAAATTCTGGCTCCTCACGACCAAAATGGCCATAAGCAGCTGTCTTGCGATAAATAGGACGCAAGAGGTTAAGCATCTTCACAATTCCTTTTGGACGTAAGTCAAAGTGCTCAGACACCAATTGCGCAATCTTTTCATCAGAGATCTTGCCCGTACCAAAGGTGCTCACCATCACTGAAGTTGGCTTTGCAACGCCAATCGCATAAGAAATCTGAATCAAGCACTTGCTTGCTAAGCCTGCTGCAACAATGTTTTTAGCAACATAACGACCAGCATAGGCAGCGGAACGGTCAACTTTAGACGGGTCCTTGCCGGAGAATGCGCCGCCGCCGTGAGGAGCAGCACCACCGTAGGTATCTACAATAATTTTGCGGCCAGTTAAACCGCAATCGCCTTGTGGACCACCGATAACAAAACGGCCTGTTGGGTTAACTAAGAAATTAATTGCCCCTTTAATTAGATGCTTAGGCAATACTGGTTTGATGATTTCTTCGATTACTGCTTCACGTAATTTTTCAAGAGAAATATCTTCATCATGTTGCGTAGAAAGAACTACTGTATCAATCGAATCAGGCTTGCCATCAACATAACGCAAGGTCACTTGTGACTTTGCGTCCGGGCGTAACCATGTCAAACGGCCATCACGGCGCAATTGTGATTGACGCTCTACCAAACGATGTGACAAGTGAATTGGCAAAGGCATCAGCTCAGAAGTCTCATCACAAGCGTAACCAAACATCAGACCTTGGTCACCAGCACCCTGATCTAGGCCGTCGTCATGAGCCTTATCAACACCTTGAGCAATATCTGGACTTTGCTTGTCATAAGCAACCAGCACTGCACAGCCTTTGTAATCAATGCCGTAAGCAGTGTTGTCATATCCAATCTCACGTAAGGTATTTCGGGCCACTTGAATGTAGTCAACGTTTGCGTTGGTAGTAATCTCACCAGCAAGCACTACCAAGCCGGTATTACATAATGTTTCTGCTGCAACACGTGCAGTAGGATCTTGAGCCAAGATGGCATCTAAGATTGCATCAGAAATTTGGTCTGAAACTTTATCGGGATGACCTTCAGAGACTGACTCTGAGGTAAAGAAGTAATCATTTGCCATTGCATATTCCTTTAAAAAATTAACACGTTCTTTGGGACAACTCGACGTGCCAGGAACCACAACGGCGACGCTTTAGCAGAATTTATGAATCGCCCTGCAAGTTGTCTTAACTCAGCGATGATGCAATTCTATCCGAAAAGGGCCTAACCCATCAAGGCACAGTTAAATTTGGCCCTAACGACTGTATTGAATATCATTAGGGGGTGCAAAAATTAATCCTAAAATTTAGCCTCAACGCCATTGCCGCACTTCCCCTTGCCGCACTACAAATCATTGGGGCCACTATGGGGATCTTGGCCTATGTGGGCTCAAAGCAATACCGCTCAATATTTCGCCCACAGTATGAGGCTGTAGTTAGCGCTCGCAAACTACCCTTCAAGCCATGGGCTGCAATAAGAGCCTCTGGAATGCTGTTTTCAGATAGCCTATGGATTTGGCGCAACCCTCAGAAAGCCCTTAAATTAGTTGAAGTCCAAGATTGGGATCTGGTGGAATCGGCTATCAATGAAGGGCATGGCCTAGTGATGTTGACACCCCACCTCGGCGGCTTTGAAATTATTCCGCGAGTCTTGGCACAACATTTCCCTGCCACTATTTTATATAGGCCCTCACGTCAAGAGTGGCTCAATGAATTGGTGGAGGAGGGGCGCGCTTACCCAAATATGCATTTTGTTCCGACCAACCTCAATGGCGTCCGTCAAATGTCCAGAGCGCTGACTCGGGGTGAGGCAATCGGGATTCTTCCTGATCAAGTGCCGAGCGGTGGTGAAGGCGTATGGGTTCCCTTCTTTGGACGGCCTGCCTATACGACTCCCTTACCTGCCCGCTTAGCCAACCGCAACAATACGCCGATCGTCATGTTTACTGCGAAGCGTAAAGGTATTGGCAAAGGTTGGCTAATGCAAGCCACCAGGCTTTCGCCTCTATCTGAAGATGTCAATGTTGCGGCTGCCCAGATTAATGTTGCTATTGAGAACGCAGTACTTATTGCTCCCGAACAATTTATTTGGTCTTACAACCGCTACAAACATCCTGCAGGCGCAGAACTACCTCCCAGTAATTAGTTATAAACTTTTGAAATGACCAGGTTATCTAACCTCTTCAATTTCTTGGCGCTCAATCTTTTGCGCCTCTTTGCCTTCCTCCCCTACGCCATCACCGTCCAGGTAGGCTATGGGCTGGGTTGGCTTGCAGCTCATATACCCAATGAGCGTGCGCATGTGGTGAAAACCAATCTCCGCTTATGTTTTCCCAATCTAAGCGAAAAAGAAATTGATGCACTGGCACTAGAACACTGGAAATTATTTGGCCGCAGTGTTTTAGAGCGAAGTCGCATTTGGCTTGGTAGTGGCAAACAAATCACCGATATTGTGAGCATCGACTCGGCGATTACTTTAGGTGATCGCAAGCCACGCTTACTAATTAATCCACACTTTGTAGGCCTTGAGGGTGGCTTTATGGCCCTGTCTGTTTTAGCCAGTAAGCATGACTGGCCCCGCGGCGCAGGTCTCTATCAAAACATGAAGAATCCATTTTTTAATCAAAAGATGATTGAATGGAGAAATCGCTTTGGTGGTAAATCAATTGAGAGACAAAGCCGCCTACGCGACCTCATCCGTGAAATCCAAACGGGTAACTTTATTTTTATTGCTCCTGACATTGATTTGGGTCCGCGTGACTCTGTCTTTGTTCCTTTCTTTGGTATTCAGACGAATACCATCACCTCTGTCTCTCGTCTAGCTAGGCTCAGTGGCGCTGAAGTCTGTTTAATGACCACCACGTTAAACAAAGACCGTAAAGGCTATACCTGCTATATCAGTGAGCCCTTACCAAACTTTCCAAGTGATGATGTCGAGCAAGATACTGCCCGTTTAAATCACTATATTGAAGAACTTGTTCGCGAAAGACCAGCAGAGTACTATTGGGTACATAAGCGTTTTAAACATCGGCCACCTGGAGAGCCGAGCCTTTACAATTAACGAGATACCTTTGAACACATCTTCAAGTAATACTGGACGCAAAATTCGCTTCACCAAAATGCATGGTGCTGGAAATGATTTCATTGTTCTCAATGGTATTGATCAAGACCTAAGTACCATCACACGCGAGCAATGGCAAAACCTAGCGCATCGTCGATTTGGTATTGGCGCTGATCAAATTCTGATCGTAGAAAAAGCTACTCGTCCAGACGCGGATTTTCGTTACCGGATTTTTAATTCTGATGGCGGCGAAGTGGAGCAATGTGGCAATGGCTCACGCTGCTTTGTACGCTTTGTATTAGATCAAGGCTTGTCTACTAAAAATCCATTACGTGTTGAAGTTGCGCATACTGTGCTCACCCTGAAGTCTCATCCGGATGGTCAAGTAGAAGTTGATATGGGCGCCCCTATTTTTGAGCACAGCCAAATTCCATTTAATGCAAGTGGATTGGCGAGTATGCAAGAGTTTCAAGAAATGCTTTATGCACTTCCCCTAGATCGGCCCGCCTCACATGATAGTTTTGTTGGCGCGCTTTCAATGGGTAACCCGCATGCCGTTCAAGTCGTTGCTGATCTTGAGAGTGCGCCTGTTCTTGAAGAAGGCCCCGAAATTGAAAAGTATTCTGCGTTTCCAAAAAGAGTAAATGCTGGCTATATGCAAGTACTCAATCGCAATGAAATCAAGTTGCGTGTCTACGAGCGTGGGGCTGGAGAAACTCTAGCTTGCGGTACTGGCGCCTGTGCGGCCGTGGTTTCTGGCATTCGTCGGGGCCTACTGGATTCACCAGTGAAGGTACATACTCGTGGCGGGGATCTACTGATAGCCTGGGGTGGTGTCGTCAATAACGTCGCTCAATCAGTCATCATGACTGGACCAGCAGCTACCGCGTTTGAAGGCGAAGCAACTATTTAAATGCCATATTTATCGCGGTAAGCTTTTACTGCAGGCAGATAGTTAGTTAACTGTGTATCGTTTGAAGAAGTTAAGAAAGACATCAGGTCGGCTAAGTTCGCAATTGCAATCACTGGCAAGCCAAATTCTTGCTCAACCGCTTGCACTGCAGACTTCGCACCGATTTCAACAGCATTGCCCGAGCGCTCCATACGATCAAGCGCAATCAAAACAGCTGCTGGCTCAGCGCCTGCGCCACGTATGAGGTCCACCGACTCTCGAACCGAAGTACCAGCCGAGATCACATCATCAATAATGACTACCTTGCCTTTGACGGGAGCACCAACCAGTGAGCCGCCCTCACCATGATCTTTGGCTTCCTTGCGGTTATAGGCAAACGGAACATTTAAGCCGTTATCTGCTAGAGCAATAGCAGTTGCAGCGGCTAAAGTAATGCCTTTATATGCAGGGCCATAAAGCATGTCGAAGGCAATCTTAGACTCTTGCAAGGCTTTCGCGTAGTAACGGCCCAATGCACTTAAGCGCGCGCCATCGTTAAATCCCCCGGCATTAAAGAAATAAGGCGAAAGCCTTCCCGCTTTAGTTTTAAACTCCCCAAAGGACAAAACCTTTGCCTCCAAGGCAAAACGAATAAAGTTATCTTGATTTGAATTATTTGAGCTCATAGGCCTACATGTTACGCATCATTTCAGCGAACCTCAACGGTATCCGTTCCGCAGTCAAAAAAGGCTTCCTGCCATGGGCTATCAAGCAAAAAGCTGACTTTATCTGCATGCAAGAGCTCAAGGCGCAACGCGATGACCTTGAGGATTCCATCCTCAATCCAGATGGTATGCGTGGCTTTTTTCACCATGCAGATAAAAAAGGCTATAGCGGCTGTGGTATCTATACCCCCCATAAACCAGATGAAGTCTTGTACGGCTATGGCAATGAAGAGTTTGATGCTGAAGGGCGCTATGTCGAGGCGCGCTTCAAAGGGCTTTCAGTGATTTCAGTTTATATGCCCTCAGGCTCAAGCTCGCCTGAGCGCCAAGAGGCTAAGTACCGATACCTTGATAGCTTCTTGCCTCACCTCATTGGGCTGAAAAAATCAGGGCGTGAAATCGTCCTTTGCGGTGATGTCAATATTGCTCATCATGAAATTGACCTCAAGAACTGGAAAGGCAACCTTAAAAACTCTGGCTTCCTACCAGAAGAGCGGGCATGGCTAACCAACTTGTTTGATCAAGTTGGCTACGTAGACGTATATCGCAAACTAGAACCTAAAGCCGGTGATTCTTGTTACACCTGGTGGAGTAATCGCGGCCAAGCCTATGCTAAGAATGTTGGCTGGCGTATTGACTATCAGATTAGTACAGCAGGTATTGCTACTACTGCCAAGAAAACGAGTGTGTACAAAGATGAGCGCTTCTCAGACCATGCTCCACTGACTGTGGACTACGACTGGAGGCTGTAATCTAAAACAGCGCTAATCTTTCTTGATCTGAACGATTTTGAAATGAATCGTTGCCCAAATGAGTAGCAACACTGGCGCACCAATAATGGCAGTGCCATAAAAGAAGGTCTGGTAACCAAAACTATCGACAAATACTCCGGAGAAGCCTGCCAACCATTTTGGCAATAACAACATCATCGAGCTAAATAGGGCGTACTGAGTAGCTGAATAGCGAATATTCGTGAGGGCTGATAAGAAGGCAATAAATGCAGCACTAGCAATACCTGAGCTTAAATTATCAGCAGAGATTACCCAAATCAAACCATGTAAATCATGGCCTTGGGTTGCCAGCCAAGCAAACAAGAGATTGCTGACTGACGATAACACTGCGCCCAAAAATAAAATCCGTAGAACACCAAATCGCAAGGTAAGGACACCGCCAACAAAAGCGCCAACTAAAGTCATTACAACGCCGAATACCTTGCTCACTGCCGCAACTTCGTCTTTGGTGTAACCCATATCAACATAAAAAGGATTGGCCATAATACCCATCACCACATCACTAATGCGATAGATGGCAATCAAGGACAAAACCAATGCTGCGTGCCAGCGATAGCGCGCAAGAAACTCAGAAAATGGCTCAATCAAAGTTTGATGTAGCCACGCTTTTACATTGCGCGCTTTTGGCAAATCAATCTTCACCGGCTCTTTACTTAATAAAGTAGTAATCACACCCACACTAATGGATGCAGCCATACATAAATAAGCGAACTGCCAAGCGCCTGCATCATAACCAGTGCCTGTCTCTGCCCGGGCAGCGAGCCAGAGAACTCCTGCACCAGACCAAATCAAAGCAAGACGATATCCCGTTTGGTAAGTAGCGGCTAAGGCGGCCTGATGATCGCTGTTGGCTGATTCAATCCGAAACGCATCTAGAGCAATATCTTGGGTAGCAGAGCCAAATGCCACTAACAGCGCACACCAAACTACAGAGTTCAGCGCAATTTTGGGATCAAGTGTAGACATCCCCACAAGACCCAAAATGATGAGTGCCTGCGCGAATAGCAACCAGCTGCGACGACGTCCGAATAATTTTGTTAAGAAAGGAATTTGCAAACGATCAACCAGTGGAGCCCACATCCACTTGAATGCATAAATCAGACCAACCCAAGTTAAGTAGCCAATAGTGCTGCGATCAATTCCAGCTTCGCGCAACCAGAAACTTAAAGTGCCAAGAATTAGTAGCAGCGGGAGGCCGGCAGAAAAGCCAAGGAACAGCATTCGAAGACATGGCCATTCGAGATAAACCCGAAAATCAACAAGCCACGACTGAACCGCTTTCAGCACGGCTCTATGCGCCGCGAACGCGGAAAAGTGCCAAACTGCCAAAGAAATTAGGCATCAAGGTAACTTGCCGCCCATCATGCAAGATGCATTGATCAATTACCTTTAAACCAAGACTCGAGGCTAGCTTCTCAAAGTCTTCTACGGTAAGCACGCGCACATTCGGCGTGTTGTACCACTGATATGGCAAGCTCTTTGACACCGGCATGCGGCCAAGCCCTACCGCCAAACGATGTGACCAGTGACCAAAGTTCGGAAAGGACACAATCGACTCCTTACCAACGCGCACTACTTCCCGCAAGATCTTTTCAGTCTGATGAATCGTTTGTAATGTCTGCGATAACACTACGGTGTCAAAGCTATCGTCTTCAAAAAGCGCTAAGCCACCTTCTAAGTCTTGCTGAATCACGTTGAGGCCTTTTTGTACGCAAGCAAGAACGCGCGCATCATCAATTTCTACCCCATAGGTATGAACAGGTTTTTGCTTTTGCAAGAACTCCAAAAAGCTACCATCACCACAACCTAAGTCAAGCACCTGGCTATTAGGGGCAATCCAATTAGCAATTGCTGCGAAGTCTGCGCGCATATTTAAGGTGCTCACGATTTAGCTCCTAGCATTTGCGCAAAATACGCTCTGAGCAAATTGTGATAACGCTCATCATCTAATAAAAATGCGTCATGTCCATGAGGGGCATCAATCTCTGCATAAGTAACTTCACTCTTATTACTCAATAAAGACTGCACAATCTCACGACTGCGATTTGGAGGGAAGCGCCAATCTGTTGAAAAACTTACCACCAAGAATTTAGCTTGTACCTCAGCCAAAGCACGGTTAAGGCTGCCATCATAGCGACGGGAGGGGTCAAAGTAATCTAAGGCGCGCGTGATCAGGAGGTAAGTATTGGCATCAAAGTACGTTGAAAACTTATCTCCTTGATGACGCAAGTAGCTTTCTACCTCAAACTCCACATCAAAACTAAAGCGATAGTCATTCGATTCGCCATTTGGACGCTGTAAATCGCGTCCAAATTTTTCAGCCATGTCATCGTCAGATAAATAGGTGATATGGCCAACCATGCGAGCTAAACGTAAGCCACGCTTTGGCACTATGCCATGCTCATAATAATTGCCGCCATGAAAATCAGGGTCCGACAAGATAGCATTGCGTGCTACCTCGTTAAATGCAATATTTTGCGCACTCAGTTTTGGTGTTGATGCAATCACAACACAATGCTCTAAGCGCTTTGGAAACTGAATCGCCCACGCCATTGCCTGCATACCGCCTAGGCTGCCGCCTATGACTGCAGCAAATTTCCGAATACCCAGTTTATCTGCAAGGCGTGCCTGGGTATTTACCCAATCCTCAACTGTGACCACGGGAAAGTCTGCGCCATAAGGCTTACCAGTTTCTGGGTGGATGCTCATGGGCCCAGTAGAACCAAAGCAAGAGCCTAAATTATTGACCCCAATAACGAAAAAATGATCAGTGTCTACAGGCTTGCCTGGCCCAATCATGTTGTCCCACCAGCCGATATCTTTTGGATCATCAGGACTGGGACCGGCTACGTGATGTGATGCATTAAGCGCATGACAAACCAATACTGCATTGCTTTTATCTGCATTGAGCTTGCCATAAGTTTCAATGACTAAATCATAGGCAGATAGAATGGCGCCACTCTGCAAAGGCAGGGGCTCGGCAAAATGAATGGTATTTCTAGAGAGGTGTAGCTCGCTCATTCTGAAAGGAGGATGCGCAAACTAATATCAGAGGCTTCGGTTGGCAATTTCTTAAAGCCACTGCGGGCAAATCGATGCCAACGACCCAAAACGAAACTCATCAACATGGCAGCACGAATACTAACTTCTTCTTGACCAGCCCCAGCCCAGGCTCCACCTTGGGTTTGGGCAATACGCAGCGCTTGCTTCAAGGATGCTTCAACGCGATCTAATACCTGAGTAATGCGTTCTTGCAAACGATCATCTTCTTGCAGCAAAGCATCACCTAGAAGAACTCTTGTCATGCCCGGATTTTTTTCAGCGAAGAACAGCAACATTTGCAAAATTCCACGCGCCTGGGCAAGGCCAGATTCTTCTTTTTGATTAATCTGATTGATTAAACCAAAAACAGTTTGCTCAATAAAAGAAATCAGCCCCTCGAACATCTGCGCTTTACTAGCAAAATGACGATAAAGTGCAGCTTCAGATACTTGAATTTTTGCTGCCAAGGCTGCCGTTGTGACGCGCTCACCTTTGGGGTTTTGGAGCATCTCTGCAAGCACTTGCAAAATCTGTAGGCGACGCTCTCCAGGGCGGGGACGCTTACGCGCCTTACCAGTATCAGCGCTGCTGTCGTTGATATCTGCTGGCTCTAAAGATTGAGGCATGTATTTACTTACCTCGAACGAATCATCGTACCGAATGCTTGCTCGGTCAAAATTTCTAATAGTAAGGAGTGCTCAATACGACCATCAATAATGTGTACTGAATTCACTCCGCTTTTCGCTGCATCTAATGCAGAAGAAATCTTTGGCAACATGCCTCCAGAGATCGTGCCATCCGCAAACAAAGCATCAATCTCTTTTGCAGTGAGATCCGTGAGGAGCTTGCCATCTTTATCCATTACCCCAGGGATATTGGTCATCATGACTAATTTCTCTGCATGCAGAATTTCAGCCATCTTGCCAGCCACTAAGTCTGCATTGATGTTGTAGGCCTGACCCTCTTCGCTAAAACCAATTGGGGAAATCACTGGAATAAAGGCGTCGTCTTGTAAGGCTTTTACAACCGCAGGATTAATGGCTTCAATCTCACCCACAAACCCTAAATCAATTGTTTTACCAGGCTCTTTATCGCTAGGCACCAGCATTTTCCTGGCATGAATTAAACCGCCATCTTTACCAGTCAAGCCAACTGCCTGACCACCAAATTGGTTAATCAACATCACGATATCTTGTTGCACTTCGCCGCCGAGAACCCATTCCACCACTTCCATAGTTTCTTCATCGGTAACGCGCATACCCTGAATAAAGCTTCCGGTCTTACCAATTTTTTTCAAGGCCTCGTCAATTTGCGGGCCGCCGCCGTGAACAACAACAGGATTCATGCCGACCAATTTGAGCAAGATGACATCGCGCGCAAAACTTTCTTTGAGGCGCTCTTCAATCATGGCGTTTCCGCCATACTTAATCACAATAGTCTTACCGTGATATGAGCGGATATATGGCAAAGCTTCAGCCAGAATCTGCGCCTTTAACAAGGGCGAGATATCACTAAGAGTAGGTAAATGCTTGGTCATCGCAAATAAAAGTTATTCGCCAAATAATTTTTGACGTAGTTCACGACGCTCTTGTGCTTCAAGAGATAAATTGGCTGTGGGCCTTGCAATTAGACGGTTTAAGCCGATTGGTTCACCAGTTTCTTCACACCAACCATAGTCACCAGACTCGATACGAGCCAAAGCTTGCTCAACTTTTTTAAGCAACTTACGCTCACGATCCCGCGTACGCAATTCCAAGGCATGCTCTTCTTCAATAGTTGCGCGATCAGCAGGATCTGGCACCAAAATATTTTCGCGAAGATGTTCGGTGGTCTCCGAAGCATTCTTCAAAATATCTTCTTTAAGGGTTTGTAACTTTTGACGGAAAAAGTCTAACTGCGCAGCACTCATGTAGTCCTTGTCGGACATCTTGAGTAATTCTGCTTCAGTTAAGGGCGCACCTTTTACAGTCTTGGTACTCGCAGCTTTACTGCTAGCTTTTGTAGCAGTCGCTGGTTTTGTTGCTGTTTTTACCGTCATCTCATTCTTTCCTAGATTTGAAGCATTATT
>CANFRA010000005.1 GCA_947449305.1 Burkholderiaceae bacterium | reverse complement strand
TCTGGATAAAGTAACTTGAGATTGGCCAGAAGAGGTTGGGTGCTTACAGCATCTCCAATCCAATTTGGGGCAATGATCAGAATACTTTGCATGTGTTGTATCCCGAGTCAGCACCCCATAATGAGGCGCTGATAGGCTTAGTGTCCGTGTGGCTCGGTACCGGGAATGAGCTTATATTCAGCGCCACAATATGGGCACTTAGCTTCCCCGGTTTTGGTTATATCCAAGAAAACTCGCGGATGTGAGTTCCAGGCTGGAGTTTGAGTGGTGGGGCAATGTAATGGCAGGTCCTTGCCATTCACCATCACAACTTGAGCTTGAGTCATCTTTTTTCCTAATTACTTTACGTAAGTGAGCCAAGATTTGTATTGATCATTTCTGCCATACACCGCATCAAAATAGGCCTTCTGAATTTTTTCAGTAATTGGACCACGCTTACCATCACCAATAGAGCGGTCATCTAACTCACGAATCGGAGTTACTTCAGCTGCAGTGCCAGTAAAGAAGGCTTCATCTGCAGAATAAACTTCATCGCGTGTCAATCGTTTTTCACGAACTTCATATCCAAGATCTTTTGCAATCTGAATGACAGAGTCGCGAGTAATGCCATCTAAGCAGGATGCTAAGTCAGGGGTATACACAATTCCATTGCGAATCATGAAGAGATTTTCGCCAGAGCCTTCGGAAACATATCCCTCGGTATCTAGTAATAAAGCTTCGTCATATCCATTGGCTGTGACTTCTTGATTGGCCAAAATAGAGTTGATGTAATAGCCAGAAGCTTTAGCGCGCACGAGTGAGGAGTTCACAAAGTGGCGGGTAAATGAGGAAGTCTTCACCCGAATGCCTTTATTGAGTCCATCTTCACCTAAATAAGCACCCCATTCCCAGGCAGCAATCGCAGTATGAATGCTATTTCCTTTAGGGGAGATACCCAGTTTTTGGGAGCCAATAAAAATGATTGGGCGGATATAGCAGGCCTCGAGCTTATTACTGTTGACTACATCAATAATTGCCTTCGTAATCACTTCTTGGCTGTAGGGCATGTTCATTTGAAAAATCTTGGTGCCATTAAAGAGGCGTTTGACATGCTCCGGGAGGCGGAAAATGGCTGTACCTTGGGGCGTTTTATAGGCGCGGATGCCTTCAAATACGCCCATGCCGTAGTGCAGACTATGGGTTAGGACGTGAATATTGGCCTCACGCCAGGGAATAAGCTTCCCATCGGACCAAATAAAGCCATCGCGGTCGGACATCGACATTTTCTCTACCTTTTTGTATCTAGTTAATCGGTGCGCCGAGGGAGGGTTTATGGCCCTAGACCCAAAATGCGTCCAAGTCCCTATTGTAGAGCAGGCAGGGCTGCAGGGTGTCTGAGATCCTGTGGGATATTTGGGCTGGACGATTTAGAATGGAGTATTCCTCATAAATCACCACATTTGCCCAATCCCATGCCGGAAGCCTTATTTCAAGTTAAACGTTTAAGTGAATTAGCCCAAGCTGGCCAATTAAAGGGAAAGCGGGTATTGATTCGTGCTGACCTCAATGTGCCCCAAGACGAGGCAGGCAATATTACTGAAGACACGCGTATTCGAGCCTCGATGCCTGCATTACAGATGTGTCTAGATGCCGGTGCAGCAGTGATGGTGACCTCTCACTTAGGGCGTCCCACTGAAGGCCAATTTAAATCAGAAGATAGCTTAGCCCCGGTCGCCGATCGGATCGCTACTTTGCTACATCGCAAAGTCCCACTCATTAGTAATTGGGTAGATGGAGGATTTCAAGTACAGCCAGGCGAAGTGGTGCTCTTGGAAAACTGCCGCGTAAATGTGGGTGAGAAAAAAAATGATGACGCGCTAGCCAAAAAAATTGCGGCTCTATGCGATGTTTATGTAAACGATGCATTTGGTACTGCACATCGTGCTGAAGCAACCACCAATGGTGTTGCTAAGTTTGCACCGGTAGCTTGCGCCGGTCCATTGATGGCAGCTGAATTAGATGCACTAAGTCGTGCATTAGCAAATCCAAGACGCCCGCTAATAGCGATCGTTGCAGGCTCTAAAGTTTCCTCTAAGCTCACCATTCTGAAGGCCCTCTCTGAGAAAGTGGATGAGCTGATTGTGGGCGGAGGTATTGCTAATACCTTCATGCTTGCTAGAGGCTTACCAATTGGTAAATCACTTGCTGAGCCAGACTTGGTGAACGAAGCTAGAGAAATTATGGATCTCATGGAAAAGCGCGGTGCACATGTGCCCATTCCTGAGGATGTCGTCGTTGCAAATGAGCTCTCTCCGCTGGCCCGCGCAAACCGTGTGCCTGCAGATCAAGTTGCAGAAGATGACATGATTTTGGATATTGGACCGAAGACAGCTGCTCGCCTTTCTACAATGCTTGCGCACGCAGGCACGATTGTTTGGAATGGCCCATTAGGCGTTTTCGAAATTGATCAATTTGGCGGCGGTACAAAAATGCTGGCCGCAGCAATTGCACACTCACCAGCATTCTCAATCGCTGGAGGTGGAGATACCTTGGCGGCGATTGCTAAGTATGGTATTGAGAATCAAGTGGATTACATTTCAACTGGTGGTGGCGCTTTCTTGGAATTTCTCGAAGGTAAAACTTTGCCAGCCTTTGCGGTACTTGCAGAAAGAGCGAAAGACTAAATATGTTAAGAGCAACAAAAATCATTGCAACTCTAGGACCAGCATCTGAAAAGCCTGAAGTATTACGCGATATGATCCGCGCAGGCGTTGATGTGGTGCGCATGAACTTCTCACACGGGACTGTGGCAGATCACAAAGCACGCCATGATTTAGTCAGAAGTATTTCTGCTGAAGTGGGTAAAGAGGTTGGCATCATGGCCGATCTGCAGGGTCCTAAGATTCGTGTGGGCAAATTTGTAGATAGCAAAATTCTTCTTAAAGAGGGTGAGAAGTTTATTCTGGACGTCGCGTGTGAGCTTGGCAATCAAGGACGTGTGGGACTTGATTACAAAGAGCTACCAAATGATGTGAAGCCTGGCGATCGCCTCTTATTAAATGATGGCTTGGTTGTACTGCGTGTTGAGAGCGTGAAGGGCGGAGAAATTTTCACGCTCGTAGAACAAGGCGGCCCACTCTCTAACAACAAGGGTATCAATCGTGCTGGTGGTGGTTTGACAGCACCAGCACTCACTGAAAAAGATATTGCTGATCTAGATGCGGCAATTGCTATGGGTGTTGACTTCTTGGCGATTAGCTTTCCAAAAGATGGTGCTGATATGGCATATGCACGTAAGCTAGCTGATGCTGCTAGTGCTAAATATGGTGTTGGCAAAGTGAGAACCATTGCTAAAGTCGAGCGTGCTGAAGCGATTGAGCCTAAAGCACTCAAAAGCATTATTGAGCAAAGTGATGGCATTATGGTTGCCCGCGGCGATCTGGCTATTGAGGTTGGTAACGCTGCAGTACCGGCATTGCAAAAACGTATGATTGCCTGGGCGCGTGAAGCCGATAAATTTACCATTACTGCAACGCAAATGATGGAGTCGATGATTAATGCTCCAGTACCCACACGCGCTGAAGTGAGTGACGTAGCCAATGCCGTATTGGATGGCACAGATGCCGTAATGCTCTCCGCTGAGTCTGCTGCTGGCTCATACCCAATACAAACGATTAAAGCAATGGCCGAGATTTGTGTTGAGGCTGAGAAATCAGATACAGTGAAATTGGATACCGATTTTTTAGATCAAACTTTTACCCGTATTGATCAAACCATTGCCTTAGGTGCTTTATTTACCGCACATCATTTGCATGCAAATGCGATTGCTGCTCTGACGGACTCTGGTTCAACCCCAATTTGGATGAGCCGTCATAACATTCATGTACCTATCTTTGCATTGACTTCAAAGATTGCAACCCAAAGGGCATTAAGTACTTATCGTAACGTCACACCTATTGGCTTGGATTACACCAAAGACCGTGATACCGCTTTGCAAGAAGTAGAAGCGTGCTTGAAAAAGGCTGGCGCAGTGAAAAAAGGCGATACCGTCGTGTTGACTTCTGGGGAGCCAATGGGCGAACCTGGCGGCACGAATACTCTCAAAATTGTTCGTGTGAAGTAATTTATACATTGATTAACTATTTATCTATATTTATTAAGAGAACACCATGGCTTTAGTATCTTTACGACAACTCTTAGATCATGCTGCTGAAAACGGTTATGGCCTGCCAGCGTTTAATGTTAATAACTTGGAGCAAGTAACCGCAATTATGGAAGCGGCCAATGAGGCTGACTCACCGGTAATCATGCAGGCCTCTGCTGGTGCACGTAAATATGCTGGCGAAGCATTTCTGCGTCACCTAATCTCTGCTGCTGTAGAGGCTTATCCCCATATTCCGGTTGTCATGCATCAAGATCATGGTCAGAGCCCAGCTGTTTGTATGGCGGCAATCAAGAGTGGGTTTACTAGCGTGATGATGGATGGCTCGCTTGAAGCAGATGGCAAAACAGTTGCCAGTTACGAGTACAACTTAGCCGTCTCCCAGGAAGTAGTGAAGTTTTCTCACTCCATTGGAGTTACCGTGGAAGCAGAGCTGGGAGTTTTGGGTTCTTTAGAAACAATGCAGGGCGATAAAGAAGATGGTCATGGTGCTGATGGCCATATGACTCGCGAGCAGTTATTGACGGATGTTGAACAAGCTGCTGATTTTGTGAAGGCTACTCAGTGTGATGCTTTAGCGATTGCGATTGGTACTAGCCATGGCGCATACAAGTTCACCAAAAAGCCTACTGGCGATATTTTGGCGATTGACCGTATTAGAGAAATTCACATGCGTATTCCGAATACGCACTTGGTCATGCATGGCTCCTCCAGTGTTCCGCAAGAATTACTTGCAGAGATTCGTGAGTTCGGTGGCGATATGAAGGAAACTTACGGCGTGCCTGTTGAAGAGATTCAAGAGGGCATTAAGAATGGTGTTCGTAAGATTAATATTGATACCGATATCCGCTTGGCAATGACTGGTGCTGTGCGTCGTTACCTCATGGAGAACCCAAGTAAATTTGATCCTCGTGATTATCTGAAGCCAGCACGCGAGGCTGCTAAGAAGGTTTGTATTGCTCGCTTTCAGGCCTTTGGATCTGCTGGTCAAGCATCCAAAATCAAGCCTATACCTTTGGAAAAAATGGCCGAACTCTATAAGAGCGGCAAACTCACGCAGATCGTAAAGTGAATTAAAGATGCCAGCCTTATATGCCACCTCCATTAAGTCATTGCCTTTGCTATCTAAAGGTAAGGTACGTGATGTCTACGCTCTAGGCGATGACAAACTGCTGATGATCACTACCGATCGCTTATCCGCATTTGACGTAGTGATGGGTGAGCCGATACCGGAGAAGGGTATCGTCCTCAATCAAATGGCTAATTTTTGGTTTGATAAATTAGCCTCAGTCATTCCAAATCATTTGACTGGGATTGACCCTACAACTGTAGTGACTCCTGATGAAGTTTCTCAAGTAACTGGTCGCGCAGTAGTTGCTAAGCGTTTAAAGCCCATTTTGGTTGAGGCGGTTGTGCGTGGTTATCTTGCTGGAAGCGGCTGGAAGGACTACAAAGAAAGTGGCAAGGTTTGCGGCATTACATTGCCTGCTGGTTTAGAGAATGCCCAAAAATTACCTGAGCCCATTTTTACTCCTGCCGCTAAAGCAGAGGTAGGTAATCATGATGAAAATATTTCATTTGAGAAAGTGGTTGAACTCATTGGCGAGAAATTAGCCAATCAAATTCGTGAAGTCAGTATCCGTCTTTATAAAGAGGCATCTGAATATGCTGCGACTCGTGGAATTATTATTGCCGATACGAAGTTTGAGTTTGGCTTAGATGATTTGGGTCAATTGGTTCTAATGGACGAGATCCTCACGGCAGATTCTTCCCGCTTTTGGCCAGCAGAAACTTATCATGTGGGCTCAAACCCGCCATCCTATGACAAGCAGTTTGTGCGTGACTGGTTAGAAACTGCCCAAGTAAACGGCAAGTTGTGGCCCAAGACTGCCCCTGCGCCACAATTACCCGCTAATGTGATTGAAAAGACGGCCCAAAAGTACCGCGAAGCCCTGAATCGTTTAACTCAGGGATAATAGAGCCCTTAGAAGATATTGAGGGCATTTGGAGAGGTAGATGAGCAAGAAGCCAATAGTCGGAATAGTGATGGGCTCCAATTCGGATTGGGACACGATGCAGCACGCCGCTCAAATGCTTGAGCAATTTGACATTGCTCATGAGGCTAAAGTCCTCTCAGCACATCGCATGCCAGACGATATGTTTCAGTATGCAGAAGATGCTCAAGCCAATGGCTTACAGGCCATCATTGCTGGGGCAGGTGGTGCAGCTCACTTACCAGGCATGCTTGCCTCTAAAACGATTGTTCCGGTTTATGGCGTTCCGGTTGCCAGTAAATACTTGCGTGGTGAAGATTCTTTATATTCCATCGTGCAAATGCCCAAAGGTGTTCCAGTCGCTACTTTTGCAATTGGTGAGGCTGGTGCGGCTAATGCTGCATTGCACGTCATTGCAGGGCTCGCATTACATGATGCAGATCTTGCCAAACGTCTCGCAGAGTTTCGAGCAAAGCAATCTGATACCGCGCGCTCTATGAATTTGCCGGGATATTAATTACATGGCAGATCGTATGGGGCCCATCTTGCCGGGTTCGTATTTAGGAATATTAGGTGGCGGTCAATTAGGGCGTATGTTTACCCAGGCTGCACAAGCCATGGGATATAAGGTTTGTGTTTTAGATCCTGGTTCTGACAGTCCGGCGGGCTCTATTGCAGAAAAGTTTATTCAGGCTGATTACACCGACTCAGCTGCCTTAAAAGAGATGGCTGCATTATGTGCAGCTGTTAGTACTGAATTTGAAAACGTTCCCGCACAAGCTCTAGATGATCTGGAATCTCTTGGTGTATTTGTAGCGCCACGTAGCAGCTGCGTCTCGCTAGCCCAAAATCGAATTGCAGAGAAAAAATTCTTAGCCACCTGGAAGTCTGAAACCAATATTGGGCCTGCACCTTATTTTGTTATCGAACATGATGCTGATCTTGCTCAGGCTCCTGCAGACCTTTTCCCTGGAATATTAAAGACTGCCCGTATGGGTTATGACGGCAAAGGTCAGGCAACCGTTTATAGCCTGGAGGAATTAACTGCTGCTTGGAATGAATTCGGACGTGTACCCTGCGTTTTAGAAAAGCGTATGGATCTAGATTTTGAGGTTTCTGCTTTAGTAGTACGTGGTCATGATGACGCCGTCGTAGCTTATCCCGTGTCGCAAAATATTCATCGCGACGGTATCTTACATACATCTACTGTGCCAGCCCCATCACTAAAGCCTGCTCAAGAGAAAAAGATTGTTGATGCGGCAAAAGCGCTGATTCGAAAGATTGATTATGTTGGTGTTCTCTGCGTTGAGTTTTTTGTACTCAAGAGTGGCGATATTGTTGCCAATGAAATTGCACCTCGTCCACATAATTCCGGGCACTACACCATGGATGCTTGTGTCAGTAGTCAGTTTGAGCAGCAAGTAAGAGCAATGGCTCGCTTGCCCTTGGGCGATACACGACAATTAGCCCCAGTCTCGATGTTAAATTTATTGGGCGATCTTTGGTTTGAGGGCAGTGAAGATAAAGCCAGAGAACCCGCCTGGAATAAAGTGCTTGCACACCCTGACGCAAAGTTGCATCTCTACGGCAAATCTGCCCCTCGCATCGGTAGAAAGATGGGCCACATCAACTGCTTAGGCGAGGCATTGAATGAGGCTCGCCAAAATTGTGCTGCTGTAGCCACTGAATTAGGTATCGAGCCCTAGAAATGTCCGCCGATAGTACGCCACTGCAATCTTCTGCAGTGATTAATGAAGCAGTACAGACGTTACGCGATGGCGGTTTGGTTGCGTTTCCAACTGAGACAGTATATGGACTAGGGGCAGACGCAAAAAATCCAGAAGCCATCAATAAAATCTTCAGCGCTAAAGGTCGACCATCCAATCATCCACTGATTGTGCATTTAGCAGCACCCGATAAATTTGATCAAACTCAGGTAGATTGGGTGCCAGTGCTAGCGCCCTGGGTAAGAGATTTATCCGAAGATGCGCTAAAGCTAGTTAATGCCTTTTGGCCTGGCCCTCTTACCCTAGTCTTTAAAAAAGATAAGAACGTTTTGAGTGAATTAACTGGTGGGCAGGATACGGTAGCTATTCGCGCACCCGCACACCCAATAGCTCAGGAGCTATTGAGGAAGTTCAAGAGTGGCGTAGTAGCACCATCTGCCAATCGTTTTGGCAGAGTATCTCCTACTAGCGCTGCAGATGTCCGCAATGAATTTGAGGGTATTCTCGATCTGATGATCTTAGATGGTGGTGATTGTGCACTTGGTATTGAATCAACCATTATTGATATGTCTTCTGGTGCTAAAGCTGTTCTACTTCGTCCAGGTGTAATAACGCCGAGAGAAATTTTTGCGAGGACTGGTATTCAGGTATATCAAGCTAGCGAGACGGTGAGTGTGCATGATGACGTCAATTTGGAGGGAGCCCTACCAAGAGTTTCTGGAAGTTTGAAGGCGCATTACGCACCAAACACTCCTTTACGTTTGTATGCCCCTGGCCGAGTTCTGGATGCGCTCAGCGAATTTCCGGATACGAAGTCTCGTGTAGCAGTTGCAGTTTGGGATTCTGAATCTTGTTTAGGTGAGGATGGGCATCCATCAGTTCATTTCGAGGAAGTCGAAGTGCCAAGCGATAGCGCTGGGTTTGCTAGTTGCTTATACCGTTCATTGCGCGATTTAGATCAACAGGGTTGGGATTTAATTCTATTTCCAGAGCCGCCTGCTGGAGAGGAGTGGGATGGCGTTAGAGATCGACTTCAGCGTGCATGCTTTGGTTCTGGACCATCTTCCAGTAGCCACGCTAGTAATTGATCGTGGGCCTCTAAACCTTTCCACGCATTAGGATGATTGATGAATGAGGTCACTGCATATAGTTTTCCTGATTTACTCATTACATAGCCAGAGATAGTGCGAACATCAGCTAGTGAGCCAGTCTTAATTCTAGCTTCCGGCTTTTTCTTCAGATGTAAAAACTTACGCAGTTGTGTCATCAGACGGTTTCTCATCGTGCCGTCGGTTCCAGCGATTGGTAGGCTGTTATAGAAAACGTCTCCTACCGATAGGTTGCGTGCAGTCAGCAAGAGTTGGTTCATTTGCTCTGCTGTAATGGCTTCGGTGCGCGATAAGCCTGAGCCGTTCTCAATCACAAGACCTGGAAAATCTAAGCTATTTTGTTTTAGCCAACTCTGAATGACTAACTCACCATTAGCAGTTGTTGCCGGTTTCCCCATTTTTTCTAAGGCTAGAGTTAAAAGTAGTTGGCGCGCCATCACATTATTCGAGTACTTATTAATATCTAGAACATCATCCGCAAGATTAAGGCCTACAAACTGCAAAAGGAGCCTTGCGGCAAGGGGCACATTGCCATTTTTTCCGATGGGAGTTCGTGCCCAGGTGCCACCTGATAGCTCCCAGGCAGCCGCAAATCCCTGAGTAAGAAAGGTATTTGCATCAATGGCAACAACGTTGTAGTTCACCCCTTTGCAGGCACTGGGAAACGCACCTGAAAACTGCGCCACCAGAAGTTGATCTGTTTTCGGGACGCCTTCGGGGTCTAAGTTAAAACGAATATTACTTTTCCAGCTGTCACAGGGGCGATCAACCAGCTGCATTTGATTGTCAATCTTTAGTTGCGAGAGTGCTGGTGTATAGGCAATATCAATGAAGTCAGCCGTACGTGATTTTCCTAGCTGAAATGAGAGCGTTCGGAATGCATAAAGCAATGGATCAGGCGGTACATTGTATGCACGCAGGGCCTCGCCATCAATCGTATTGTGCTCCATTACGCTAGGTGCATAGGCGCTGCGATCAAAGAATAGGTTGCCATCAATTTTCTGAATACCAAGTGCTTGTAAGGACTTCATCAACTTAGCCAGCTCTTCAGGGATTAGTTTTGGATCACCCGTGCCCTGTAGATACAAATTTCCTTTGAGAACCCCTTGCCTAATAACACCATCAGTATAAATATTGGTTCGCCAGCGATACTGTGGCCCCAAAATATCTAAACCTGCGAGTGTGGTTAGAAGCTTCATGGTTGAGGCAGGGTTCATTGCTTCAGTAGAGCGCCAATTGAGAATATTTTTAGCGAGATGCTTGCCGGGGCGGGAAGACTCAATTTCTATTACTGAAATACTGACAGCGTCTTTTGGGATTTGATTGCGCTCTAAGCTCATTGCAACAGCTTGAGGCATGGTCAGTAGCACCCCTTCAGCCCTTGCTGTTAGTGCAAAAAGGCAAAACCCAAACCAAAGGATTGTTAGGGCTGGAGATATAAGATGACGTATAAATTGTTGCATTCCCAATAGGATAAACCTAGGGAGCTAGAAGGCAAAGCCATACCCTTCATTAATGGCTGACGTACTTAGCCACATAGCACTCAATGATCTGATTTTGCTCTTCCAGTAACTGGATGAATACCTTCACTCTATCCGGTATAGGCCCCTCTATTTCTAGGGCCTCACAGCTTTTAATAAAGCGTTGAGCGCTCAGCAGTTGGGCGCCACCTTTGATCTTATGAACCATGCTTGCTAAGACATCTTCATCAATAGGATCATTTTTTAGTATGGCGAGTGTTTGAATATGAACTTTTTTAATCTCCTCCAGGATAAGCAAAACATGGCCTGGATTTTGTTTCAAGAGATTAGAAAAGAGGTCAAAAGAGTATTCTCCAGACATGTCTACTATCTCTTGTTGATCAGTGATTTCTTGAGAAGAAAAGTGGCGAGCTAGTTCATTCTCTAGCGTCATTAGGTTCAAAGGTTTAATCAGGACGCCATTCATACCAGCAGCAAGAAATTGGTGTCGAGAATCTAAAGCATAGATATCTGCAGTAATGCCAATGATGACAATCTCGTGATGACCTAAAGAGCGAATGTGTTTGGCTAATTCTGAGCCCTGCATACCTGGAATCGATTGATCAGTCAGTATTAGGTCAAAATGCTTCTGAGATAGCAGTTCAAGTGCAGCACTAGCGCTATCGCAAACCTGGGTCTCAAGACCTAATGCTTGCAATTGCAAGGAAATGATTTGACGGCTCGCAGGATGGTCTTCAACTACTAAAGCCTGGAGTAGACGATCTTCATCCTGAGCTACTTTAGACATTAGTCTTCGAAGGACTAAGCTTTCATCTACAAGATGATTTTTAGATGTGGCAATGCTAGTACGGGGTAGCGCCACACAAAAATGAATATTGCTACCAAAGCCAGGCGCACTTTCAAAGTAAAGTTGGCTGTTCATCGAGCTCACTAGATGGTTGGTGATAGTGAGACCTAAACCAGTGCCATGTTGTTGATCTGTTTTTCCAGGGACTTGTTCAAAAGCTTGCAGCGCAAGCGCAATTTCCTCGGTACCCATCCCAATTCCGGTATCGATGACTCTAAATTCAACTAATTGTCCCGCATGATCATCCGCCAGTACGGTAATCGAAAAGTAGATCTCTCCGTGATCGGTAAATTTAATCGCATTGCTGAGTAAGTTTTGCAGAATTTGACGCAGTCGCAAGGCATCAATCATTAAGACAGGAGCAATCCGCGAATCTTTAGAGGTGTTCAGGATTAGATGCTGCTTGTTTGCCATAGTTGAGAACGCTGAATGAATATCATCAATCAGAGTATTTAGGCAGCAAGGCTCTAAATGTAAGGTGAGCTTGCCAGCTTCAATCTTTGAAAGGTCTAGTACTTGGTTCAGAATGCCCAGTAATGATTGGGCAGAGGAGTGAGCACTCTTTAATAAGGACTTTTCTTTGTCTGGAAATTGTCGGCTACTCAGCAATAACTCTTGCACTCCCAAGATAGCGTTCATCGGGGTGCGGATTTCATGGCTCATCGTCGCAAGAAAAGTGGATTTAGCAGCATTTGCTTTTTCAGCCAGATCTTTAGAGGCAATTAAGTTTGCTGCTTTTTCCTCCTGAAGAGATTGCTTTTGTTGCAGGCGCCACAATAAGAGACTCCCAAGCATCAATACAGCCAGGGTCGATAACCAAGGCAGGGCACTCCAATGACTACTTTTGTTAGATGTGGAGCTGAAGTCTCCAAGTGCAAATAGTTGGCCCGATTCTATGGGATTCAAGCCATTTAAAAAATGACCTAAGAGGCTATGTAAAGCCCTATCTTCATGTGAGATGATCCATCGATATTCAAAAGGCTCTCGGCTATATAGGCCGTCTAGTTTAATCTCTGGATTATCGATCTTCCGGATGAGTTGATGGGCCAGTCGAATGGGTAATACCAAGGCCTCAATATCATTTTTGAGTAAATCGGTAATCAACTTTTCGGCGTGTGACGATATCCTTGCTTGAGAGTGTCGAGGGATTGGCGGGTCCTCAAAGCCGCGATCAAAGTAGGCAATATTGGCCGGTGAGCTGGACTCAATGTTTTTAGAACCCGTCGTCAGAATGGCATCATGCCCCCAAAAGATTGCTTCTGATAGAGAGCCAAACCTGAGGTATTCATCATTGAGGCTTGGCGGATCAATAATGAAATTGACTTCACCATTTGCAAGCTGCTTAAGACCTTCTTGCTCAGTCTTTCTCCATTTCGGTGAAAATTCTTGTCCAGTAAACTCCCCCAGTTTTTTTAAAAGCCCATAAAAGACGCCAGAATTTTGATTGCTCTTGCCAGTTTGCAAGTAGGGTGCATATTTTTCATGAATACTGAAGTGCACTATGGGATGTTGATCGATCCATCGCTGCTCTGCTGGGCTCATCGTTTTTTCATGAGTCATCCCATTTGCCACATTCGAGAATGAGCAAATCAGTAGTGATGCACAGACGATGAATCGATACATGCTTCTTTTAGCTTTCGATAATCTTATTCATGCGGCAGAACAAAATTAAGTCAGCAATATTGTTGATGCCAAGTTTGTCAAAAACTCTAGTCTTGTAGGTAGCTACAGTCTTATTGCTGATGTGTAGCATGTCTGAAATTTGCTGATTGGTATTGCCTTTACCAAGATACTTCATGACTTGCAATTCACGATCAGAAATTAGCGCCAACTTATCGTTATCGCTTAATGAGTTATTACCATTTTTTCCATGGGTGAAAAAGTTATAACCTTGTGAGATAGCAACGCAGGCAGCCAAGATAACATCAGCTCCTGCTGTTTTATTTACAAAGCCATGTCCGCCAAGTGATCGAACTCTTCCACCATAAACAGCCTCATCCATGCTCGATAACACTAGAACTCGGACATCTGGATACATCAGCCCAATACGTCGGATGACGTCAAAGCCATCGGTCTTAGGCATATCGAGATCCAGAATCACCATATTGGGATTCGTCTCTTTCATAGATCGCAGACATTCTTCTCCATTCTGAGCTTGCCCTGCTATTTCAAATAACAACTGATCTTGCAACATACTTTTAAGAGCCATCAGCATAGCTGGATGGTCATCTACCAACATCACGCGTTTTCTCATTACTTGTCTCCATTTTGGTTGGGTTGTGGATGAGGGTGCAGCGAAAAAATAGCCTTAGCGATACGGCTATCGTTAATCTGGAGCATCTGATGGCGGCTCAGTGGCGACATCATTAGGCCGCCGTAGCAATGATTCATTTGCAATGCGGATGCGTGTTCTAGGTCTTTGACAAGACCAACATGACTTGCATAAATTTGTGTAGGTGAATAGGGTGACTGTCTTAGTTGGTCAATCACACTATCCGACAGTATCTTGTCGCGGACCTGGCGCATATCAATGTGAATGCCATCCATTTTCATTTCAGAAATCCAGTGCAACTGGGCTTCGCTTCCTGAGAAACTCATGAAGTGCAGTAATACGCCGAGTCTTCGCATTCGCATTAAGCCTTCCTGATAGGCATCGGCAATGTCCGACTCGGGAAGCGATGGAACTCCTAAAGCAATAAGACCTACCGGTAGTCGAGAGTTCAAAATCAAATCACTCAGCGCATCGATGTAATCACTAGAGGCAATCACGTGTGTTGGTATGGGCAAAATACCAGGAATAAAACGACCGCTTCGATACCAGTAGGCAATCGTATCTAAGCCTTCCATGAATAAACGTAGTAATTGCATATCAGAGGCAGTCAGCAATGGTCTAAATAAAGAGCCGGTCAGTTTTGTTCCCTTGCAGTTAAAAATGGGTTCATGGCTAATCGCTTGTCGCTTGGACCAGGATTGGTGTTCTTCTAGGGCCTGGCTACTAATGCCAAGCCAGGGCGCGCCACAGGCGTCGCGGACTTCTTGGAAGGGTTTGTTCTTCCAGGCCTTTACAAGCGTGTACAGCCGGGATTTCGGGCTCATCAGCATTCTCCAATCGGTGACTGTCCAGTCTAGGCAGGACGGATTGGAGCGGTAAGGGCTTAAGGCTGATTTATCTGTAGGAATTAGCCTACCAGCCTGTCTCCATTATAAATAAGGGCTAATTCTCCAAGAATTTGTGCCCCTGCCCTTGAAATCTCGGGGATCAGACCTATATAATCAGCACTCCCAACACATGAGTGCTAAAAATGGCTGATTTTTAAGTGAATCTACCTCAGTTTTCGTGTGAAGAGATTATAAAGCATTGATTTATATAGAAATTTAATTAGTTAACACTTACTAACATAGGAGAAGAGATGAATTTGCGTCCCTTACATGATCGCGTAATCATCAAGCGTTTAGATCAAGAATCAAAAACTGCTTCCGGAATCATCATTCCTGATGCTGCTGCAGAAAAGCCAGATCAAGGCGAAATTTTGGCAGTAGGCCCAGGCAAACGTGATGACAGCGGCAAATTAAATGCACCGGATGTCAAAGTAGGCGATCGCGTGTTATTTGGTAAATATGCAGGTCAAACAGTCAAGGTCGACGGCGATGAGCTTCTCGTCATGCGCGAAGAAGACATCATGGCTGTTGTGCAGAAGTAATTTCAGTATCTAAGAGAGGAATTCAATCATGGCAGCAAAAGACGTTGTATTTGGAGATAGCGCCCGTACCAAAATGGTAGAAGGCGTGAACATTCTCGCGAACGCAGTAAAAACTACTTTAGGACCAAAGGGTCGTAACGTTGTAATGGAGCGCTCATTCGGCGGTCCTACTGTGACTAAAGACGGTGTATCCGTTGCAAAAGAAATCGAACTCAAAGACAAGTTGCAGAACATGGGCGCGCAGATGGTGAAGGAAGTTGCTTCCAAGACTGCTGACATTGCTGGTGACGGTACTACTACTGCTACTGTATTGGCTCAGTCTATCGTGCGCGAAGGTATGAAATATGTAGTTTCAGGCCATAACCCAATGGATCTGAAGCGCGGTATTGATAAAGCTGTTACGGCTGCAATTACAGAGCTCGCAAAAATCAGCAAGCCTTGCACAACTACTAAAGAAATCGCTCAAGTTGGTTCTATTTCAGCTAATAGTGATCACAGCATTGGTCAGCGTATTGCTGAAGCAATGGAAAAAGTAGGTAAAGAAGGTGTTATTACTGTTGAAGATGGCAAGTCTTTAGAAGATGAACTTGAAGTAGTTGAAGGAATGCAGTTTGATCGCGGTTATCTTTCTCCATACTTTATCAATCAACCTGAAAAACAAGTTGCCGTATTGGAGTCACCATACGTTCTTTTGTTTGATAAGAAAGTAAGCAACATTCGTGATTTGCTCCCAGTACTCGAGCAAGTTGCTAAGTCTGGTCGTCCTTTGCTGATCATTGCTGAAGATGTTGAAGGCGAAGCCTTGGCAACTTTGGTTGTGAATAACATCCGCGGCATTATCAAGACCTGTGCTGTTAAGGCCCCAGGCTTTGGAGACCGTCGTAAAGCAATGTTGGAAGATATTGCCATTTTGACTGGCGGTACAGTGATTGCTGAAGAAATTGGCCTCACGCTTGAGAAAACTACTCTTGAGCACTTAGGTCAAGCGAAGCGTATTGAAATTGGTAAAGAAAATACCATCATCATTGACGGTGCTGGCGATGCTAAAGCAATCGAAGCCCGCGTGAAAAATATTCGTGTTCAGATCGACGAAGCAACAAGTGACTACGATAAAGAAAAATTGCAAGAGCGCGTTGCCAAGTTGGCTGGCGGTGTTGCAGTGATTCGTGTTGGCGCTGCTACTGAAGTTGAGATGAAAGAGAAGAAAGCCCGTGTTGATGATGCATTGCATGCAACTCGTGCAGCCGTTGAAGAAGGTATTGTTCCTGGCGGTGGCGTAGCTTTAATACGCGCTATGCAAGGTATCAAGGGCTTAAAAGGCGATAACGCAGATCAAGACGCTGGCATCAGTATCGTATTGCGCGCTATGGAAGAGCCACTTCGCATCATCGTTTCTAATGCTGGTGACGAAGCAAGCGTTGTTGTGAATGCGGTATTGGCTAGCAAGGGTAATAACGGTTACAACGCTGCTACTGGCGAATATGGTGACCTCGTAGCTCAAGGCGTAATCGACCCTACTAAGGTAACTAAAACTGCATTGGTAAATGCAGCTTCTGTGGCAGCCTTATTGTTGACTACTGATTGTGCTATCTGCGAAGCGCCAAAAGATGACTCAGCTGGCGGCGGTATGCCTGATATGGGTGGTATGGGCGGCATGGGTGGTATGGGCGGCATGATGTAATTGCCTCACCTCTCCTCTCCAGCTTCTCGCTGTAGAAACTAAAACGCCTGGTTCAAAAGACCAGGCGTTTTTTATTACTTAACAAGTGATTGATATAACAGACTCTAATCCGGCTGAATCCCGCCATCCTTGATGACCTTCTTCATTTTTACTAGGCCTTGTGCAATCATTTCTTTTAGATGATCTGGACCAAGCGGTACGAATTCAAATCCTTGTTGTATCAGTTGCTCACGTAGCTTTTGATCCTTGAGAGCGGTCGCTAAGGACTCGTTCAGTTTTTCAACGATGGCGGGAGACGTGCCTTTAGGCGCCAAGAGTGCACCCCAAGTTGAAAACTCATAACCTTTAACACTCTCACTAATCGTTGGCGTATTGGGGAGGAGTGGTGACCGTGTTTTACTTGCAACCCCTAGTACTTTTAGCTTACCAGCCCGAATATGAGGAAGTACAACTGATAGCGCGCTAATCATGACTGGCACTTGCCCCGCCATGACATCAGTAACAGCAGCGGCAGCACCGCGATAGGGAATGTGGACTATTGGAGAGCCGGTATATTGGCGAAAAATTTCCATGCCGATATGTTGTGGCGAGCCGTTACCCCCAGAGGCATAGTCAATCTTGCCAGGTTTTTCTTTGGCAATGCGAACCAAGTCTGCAGCTGTGTTACCAGGAAAAGAAGGGTTTGCAACCATTACAAATGTAATGGCCGCCACTTCGGATATCGGGGTAAAACTTTGGACAGGATCGTAATCAATCTTTTTGTAAAGATTAGGCAGCATTGTCAGGATGCTGTCATTAAATGCGCCTAAGATATATCCATCTGCAGAGCTCTGTGCAACCTTAGCGGTTCCAATGAGCCCGGCGCCTCCGGGAATATTTTCAATTGTGATTGCCTGGCCTAAGTTTTCACTCATTTTTTGGGCAATGGGGCGCATCAAGATATCAACACCACTGCCTGCTTGTAAGGGCATGATTGTTTGGATAGTTCGGTTTGGATAGTTCGTTTGAGCGCTAGCTAACCCAACCCACAACATGTTGCAGACGCAGAGAATGGAGGTAAGTAATAGTTGTTTGTTGTACATATTGCCTCGGTATATTTGGACTTCTTTGAGGTATATCTTAGCGCAATAAAAAAACCGCCCTTAGGCGGTTTTAGGCGACTAAATTAAGCCCTTATTCAACTGCTTTAACCATATCCTCAACCACTTTCTTCGCATCACCGAAGACCATCATGGTTTTATCCATGTAGAAAAGTTCGTTATCCAGGCCAGCATAACCAGCAGCCATCGAGCGCTTATTGACAATGATGGTTTTTGCTTTAAATGCTTCCAAGATCGGCATGCCAAAAATTGGGCTACCTGGCGTACGAGCTGCTGGGTTCACCACATCGTTAGCACCAAGCACTAACACTACGTCGGCTTGACCAAAGTCGCTATTGATGTCTTCCATCTCAAACACTTGATCGTAAGGAACTTCAGCTTCAGCCAAGAGCACGTTCATATGGCCAGGCATACGACCTGCTACTGGGTGAATTGCATATTTCACGGTTACGCCATGATGAGTCAGCTTTTCAGTTAACTCTTTCAGGGCATGCTGAGCGCGGGCAACCGCCAAACCATAACCTGGAACAATGATTACGGTGTCTGCGTTGGTCATCAAGAAAGCCGCATCTTCTGGCGAGCCTGTTTTGTAGTTCTTTGGACCGCCATCATCTTCACCGCCTGCAGCAGCCTCAGCACCGAAGCCGCCGAGTAGGACTGCAATGATAGAGCGGTTCATTGCTTTACACATGATATAAGACAGAATTGCACCTGAAGATCCGACGCAAGCGCCAGCGATAATCAATACTGGGTTGTTCAAGGTAAAGCCAATACCTGCTGCCGCCCAACCAGAATAGCTATTGAGCATAGACACCACAACCGGCATATCAGCGCCGCCGATTGGGATGATCAAAGTCACACCCAATACCAAAGCAATTGCACACATGGCTAAGAAGGCTGCGTGGCTATCACCCATGTAATAAGCTACGCCCGCACCAACCATCGAAATCGCTAAGATCAAGTTGAGCAAGTGCTGGCCAGAGAAAGTGACTGGCTTACCGCTGACCTTGCCTGATAACTTACCAAAAGCAATCACAGAAGCAGTAAAGGTAATCGCGCCAATAAATGCGCCAATAAAGAGTTCAATCTTCTGCGCACCAGTATGGTCTTGAGCAGGATTAAATACGGCAGCAATGGCAATCAATACAGCTGACAAACCTACAAATGAGTGCATCAAGGCTACAAGCTCAGGCATCTTGGTCATTTGCACTCGTTTAGCTGCAATCACACCAATAACTGCGCCACCAATAATTGCAGCAATGATCAGCGAAAAGACTGGCTTAAAGTCAGGAATCAGGAATGTCGTAATGACAGCAAGCAGCATGCCAACCATGCCGAAAGTATTACCTTGGCGTGAGGTAGTTGGTGAAGAAAGTCCACGCAAGGCGAGGATAAACAACACCGATGAAATGAGATAGGAAATTGCAGTTATGTTTAACATTATTTGGTCTCTTAAAATCTCTATGAGGATCTTGTTCTAGTTTTATTTAGTTCCAGCCGCATCCGCTTTAGGAGCTTTCTTCTTGAACATCTCCAGCATGCGACGAGTGACCATAAAGCCACCAAAAATATTGATGGAAGCTAGGAATACTGCAACCGCACCAATGATGCTGGTGAGGGTGATTTCATCGCCACCGATGACTTCGGTTTGTAGAAGCGCGCCAACAATGATGATTCCAGAGATAGCGTTAGTAACGGCCATCAATGGAGTGTGCAATGCAGGGGTAACATTCCAAACTACGTGGTAGCCAACAAAAATAGCCAACACAAACACAGTAATGTTTTGGACTGTGAGGATGCTTTGAAAGGCAGCGAGATCCATGATATTTCCTTAGTCTAAATTTGTTCTATTAGTTTTTACGGATGGCTTGACCATCACGACACATTAAGCAGGCAGTCACGATATCGTCATCAGCAGGGATAACGAGTTTCGCATCTTTATCAACAATCAATTTCATGAAGTCGATCAAGTTGCGCGCATAGAGTGCTGATGCATCTGCTGCAACCATACTTGCAAGATTGGTGTAACCAACAATCTTGACACCATTGACTTGAACAATCTTGTCGGCTTGTGTGAGGGGGCAGTTGCCAGAACCGTTATCACCACGACCAGCAGCAATATCAATCACGATAGAGCCTGGTTTCATCTTGGCAACGGTATCGCTATGCAAGAGAACCGGTGGCTTACGTCCTGGAATCAAGGCAGTAGTAATCACAATATCAGCTTGCTGGGCACGTTCAGCAACCAAAGCCGCTTGACGCTTCATCCAAGCTTCTGGCATTGGACGGGCATAGCCACCAACACCTTTAGCAATCTCACGCTCTTCATCTGTTTCGTAGGGAACATCAACAAACTTAGCGCCCAAAGATTCAATTTGTTCTTTAGCTGCAGGACGGACATCAGATGCTTCAATCACCGCACCTAAGCGTTTAGCAGTTGCGATAGCTTGTAAGCCAGCAACACCAGCCCCCAAAATTAATACACGCGCAGCTTTCACAGTTCCGGCAGCCGTCATGAGCATTGGCATGAAACGTTGATATTCGTTGGCAGCAATCATGACGGACTTATAACCCGCAATATTTGCTTGTGAAGATAAGACGTCCATGCTCTGGGCCCGCGTAGTGCGTGGCGCAGCCTCTAATGAAAAGGCGGTTACACCTTGCATGGCCATTGCAGCAATATTGTCGTTATCAAACGGATCAAGCATCCCAATTAATACGCTGCCAGATTTAATCTGTTTGAGTTCAGCAGCTTCAGGGGCGCGCACCTTCAAAACAATCTCTGCTCCAAATGCTTCAGCAGCGCTACCAATAGTGGCGCCTACTGCTTCATATGCAGAGTCTGGTTGGCTAGCTTGCACACCAGCGTCTTTTTGAATGACGACGGAATGACCTTGGCTGATCAGTTTTTTTACGGTTTCTGGTGTTGCGGCTACTCGAGTTTCCTCAGGCCTTGTTTCCAGCGGCACTCCTATGCGCATGGCATGTCTCCAAAAGCAAAATTTTTAAAAGTCTATTTTATAGATAAACAGGGTAGGTTTTACCTATTTACTAAGTCCCCAGGTCTGCCGGCTATGGTTTTGCCTAAAATCATGCGAAGTCTGGTTGAGACTTCTACAATGGGGTTTATCTGTCTACAAAGTATTTTCGCATTTTTTTGATGAACCGGCCTAATTCTTCCGTAACCCCCCCTAAAAAGCCTAAGAAAGTCGTTATTGGCATGTCTGGAGGGGTAGATTCGTCTGTGGCAGCCTGGATGCTCAAAGAGCAGGGTTATGAGGTTATCGGTCTGTTCATGAAAAATTGGGAAGATGACGATAACGACGAATATTGCTCTGCCCGCCAGGATTGGCTTGATGTTGTCTCAGTGGCCGATGTGATTGGAATCGATGTTGAGGCAGTGAATTTTTCTGCCGAATACCGCGAACGGGTATTTGCTGAATTTTTGCGTGAATACGCTGCTGGGCGAACCCCCAATCCTGATGTTCTCTGTAACGCTGAAATTAAGTTCAAAGCTTTTTTAGATCACGCTATGAGTTTGGGCGCTGATGCCATTGCTACGGGACACTATGCCCGAGTGCGCCATGAGGCCGGCAAAGTTCAATTATTAAAAGCCATGGATGCAAGTAAGGACCAGAGTTATTTTTTGCATCGCTTAACGCAACAGCAATTAGCCAATGTTTTATTTCCATTGGGAGAGATTCCGAAAACAGAAGTGCGCACCATCGCTGAAAAAATTGGTCTACACAATGCACGCAAAAAAGATAGCACCGGAATTTGTTTTATTGGCGAGCGCCCATTTCGAGAATTCTTAAATCGTTATTTGCCGCGTACACCAGGACCAATTAAAACCCCTGATGGTAAGACGGTTGGAGAACATATGGGCTTAGCTTTTTTCACCTTAGGGCAGCGTAAAGGTATTGGTTTAGGCGGCAGTCAGGATGGCAATGGCGATGCTTGGTATGTGGCACGCAAGGATATGGCAAATAACACTCTATATGTAGCTCAGGGCCATGAACATCCGTGGTTACTGGCTAACAGCCTAGAGGCTATCGATGCGAGCTGGATTGCAGGATCTGCGCCTGCTTCTGGAAGCTACTCAGCTAAGACGCGTTATCGCCAAGCTGATTCAGCGTGTGCATTGAATGCAAGCGGCACACCTTTGAATTTCAGTTTGAGTTTTTTAGATGCGCAATGGGCAGTAACGCCAGGACAATCTGCTGTTTTATATGACGGCGATATCTGTTTGGGCGGCGGAATTATTTCCGCCTAATCCCAATCAGTAATTGAAAACTGATTTATGCTGCTGGCGGTTCAGTTTCAGCAAAAGAAGGTCGCTGCAATAACTTTTGGTAGAGACGATCTAAGTTTGGAAACTGCGTTTGCCATTTCACATCTGGAAAACGCAGTAATAGCCAACCAAGTGCGCAACCTGTTGCAATATCAGCAAGTGTGATTTGGTTGCCGTGACACCAGGCATTCTCACCCAAGACCTGAGACATTTGATGCAGAGAATTTTGAATCTTGCCCATTTGGCGATCGACCCAAGCTGAACTCTGTTGTTCAGCTGGGCGCCAAGTGCGCTCGAGACGGGCCAAAATACCGGCATCCATGATTCCGTCGGCTAGAGCTTCCCAGGTTTTCACGCTTGCGCGCTCCCGGCTATCAGCCGGAATGAGCTTGCTCACAGGGCTTAGGGCATCAGCGTATTCAGCGATGACGCGAGAGTCGTAGATAGCCTCCCCGTCGTCGAGAATGAGGCAGGGAACCTTGCCTAAGGGGTTAGAAGTGGCTATTTTGGTGTCTGCAGCCCAAACGTTCTCTAATTCAAGGTCAACATCCACCTTTTTCTCTGAAAAAACGATGCGTACTTTACGTACATAGGGGCTGGTAAGGGATCCGATTATTTTCATAGGGCACAGTATAGCCATCCTGATGGGGGCGTGCTTTACCTCGGAACGCATTAAAATGAGCTTTTATAGACGTATTCAATGCAAAGGCCATATTCGTGAGTCAGCCGCTTTCTACCCTTAATGCCCTTTCCCCCTTGGATGGCCGTTATGCCAGCAAGCTCGATGCTCTGCGTCCTTGGCTTTCTGAAGCGGCTTTTATGCGCCAGCGGGTGTTTGTGGAAATTCATTGGTTGCTGGCCTTGGCAGCTGCTGGTCTTCCTGATGTACCAAAAATCAATTCAGCCGATGAAGCTTTCTTGCTATCGCTGCCAGAGACTTTCTCGGATGCCGATGCCCAGCGTATTAAAGATATTGAAGCTGTCACCAATCATGATGTCAAAGCAGTTGAATATTTCTTAAAAGAAAAAGTAGCGGGGCGCCCTGATCTATTAAAGGCTAGTGAGTTCATTCACTTTGCTTGTACTTCTGAAGATATTAATAACACTTCACATGGTTTGATGTTGCGCGGTGCACGTGATGAAGTGCTCTTGCCGCAACTGCGAAAAGTACTTTCTGTATTAACCGAGCTTGCGCTTGAGAATGCTAAGGTACCCTTGCTATCGCGTACACATGGGCAGCCTGCATCACCAAGCACACTTGGTAAAGAAATTGCCAACATCGCAAAACGTTTAGAGCGTGCAATTGATTCAATTGCCGCGGTTCCATTGCTGGGCAAGATGAATGGTGCAGTGGGTAATTACAATGCGCATTTATCTGCATACCCAGATTTTGATTGGGAAAATTTCTCCAAGAATGTAGTTGAGAAACGCCTGGGTTTAACTTTCAATCCTTACACCATTCAGATTGAGCCGCATGATGGTATGGCGCAGTTGTTTGATGCGATTGCACGTGCCAACACCATCCTATTGGATATGGATCGAGATTTCTGGGCTTATATTTCTGTGGGCTATTTTAAGCAGCGCACTAAGGCTGGTGAGATTGGTTCATCAACCATGCCGCATAAAGTAAACCCGATTGATTTTGAAAACTCTGAGGGTAACTTGGGAGTTGCAAATGCATTGCTTCGTCACCTTGCAGAAAAGCTACCAATCTCTCGTTGGCAGCGTGACCTCACTGATTCAACAGTCCTACGTAATTTAGGCCCAGCATTTGGTCATAGTGTATTGGCTTATGACAGCGCTTTACGGGGCCTTGGTAAGTTAGAAGTAAATCATGCTGCAATTGCGGCAGATTTAGATGCGTGTTGGGAAGTATTGGCTGAGCCAGTGCAAACTGTCATGCGTCGTTACGGTATTGAAAATCCTTACGAGCAGTTGAAAGAGTTGACTCGTGGCAAAGGAATTAATCAGGCGGATTTGCAAAACTTCATCCGTGGCTTAAAGATTCCAGAGGATGCAAAGACGCGTTTGCTTGAAATGACGCCCTCTTCTTATCTAGGCAAGGCGGTTGAATTGGCCGAACGTCTCAAAAAGTGAGTGTGAACTCTAATTCAGAGTATGGGGCGCGCCCCTTAGTCTGGTTTGCTGTTTATCAATTGCTGTGGCATCTTTTATTGCCATTAGCTTTTGTTCGCCTAGCATGGCGCGCTCGTCACTCCTTTGCCTATCTGCACCATATCCCAGAGCGTCTTGGTTTTGGGTATGACAAACCGATTACTCAAGGGTCTATTTGGATTCATGCAGTATCAGTTGGTGAGACGCGGGCCGCCCAGCCATTAATTGAAGCTTATCTTGCCCGGGGCGAAACTATTTTGCTAACGCATATGACTTTGAATGGTCGTCGTACAGGCAAACAATTATTCGCCAAGCAAATTGCCTCTGGTCAGATAAGACAAGTGTATTTACCTTATGACCTGTGCTGGGCAGTTGAACATTTTCTGAGTATCTTTAAGCCAAAGCTTGGCCTCTTTATGGAAACTGAAGCATGGCCAACGGTTGTTTTCCGTTGCGCAGAAATTGGCTTACCGTTGTTCTTGGTAAATGCTCGCCTCTCAGAAAGAAGTGCACGCCGCGTAAGCCGCTTTGGTAAAGCAGGCTGCTCATTATTTCAGGCCTTTGCAGGTATCTTGGCACAAACAGATTTTGACGCACAGCGTTACCGCACTCTTGGCGTTAAAAATATCAGCATCGTTGGTAATCTCAAGTTTGATGTGGCTCTCGATGAACAGCTGGTGCAGCAAGGCAAGCTATGGCAACAGGAGTTGCATGCTCATCAGCGCTTGATGGTTTGCGCAGCCAGCACCCGTGATGGAGAAGAGGCCATCATTCTGAAGGCCTGGAAGGATTTGTTGCTGAGCAATGCTTTCGAGACCACACCATTACTCTGCTTAGTACCCCGCCACCCTGAAAGATTTACAGAAGTTGCTGATGCCATTCATTCGGCTGGCTTGAAGTTTCGTCGTCGCAGTGAGTGGTCCGGAACCCCAAGAGATTGCAGTGGCTTAGATGTCGTTTTAGGCGACTCCATGGGTGAAATGCCAATGTATTACAGTGCTGCTGATTTAGTGGTGATGGGCGGTAGTCTCTTGCCATTTGGCGGTCAAAACTTAATAGAGGCATGCGCAGCTGGCTGCCCAGTTTTGTTGGGTGCTCACACCTATAACTTTCAGCAAGCTTCCCTAGATGCGATTCAAGCTGGTGCCGCTAAGCGTATTGAAGGCGATCTATTGCCAGGTGAGTCAATCGCTTTAATGGAGTCCCTGAAGGCTTTGCTCTTAAATACTACTGAGCTTAGCAAGATGAGTGACGCGGCAAAAACTTACTCAACTGATCATCAAGGCGCAACTCAGCGAATATTAGCTGCCCTTGATCAAAATATCTTTTCTTTAAATTAAGTCCACTTGACTTAGACGCGTGCCCCGAAATTAGGGTCGTCATTACGGGTATTGTCGTCAGGTTTTTTGTCACTCTTCGCCAAGTCTTCACGCGTTACTCCAAGCCACATAGCTAAGGCAGCAGCCACGAATACTGAAGAGTAGATGCCAAACAAAATACCAATGGTCAGCGCTAGGGCAAAGTAGAACAGTGTTGGACCACCAAAGATGAGCATCGCCAGAACCATCATCTCAGTACTGCCGTGAGTAATCACGGTACGACTGATTGTGCTGGTAATTGCATTGTCGATAATCTCGCGGGTATCCATCTTGCGATATTTGCGGAAGTTTTCACGAATACGGTCAAAGATCACCACAGATTCGTTTACGGAATAACCCAGAACGGCAAGCACTGCTGCCAATACAGAGAGTGAGAACTCCCATTGGAAGAAAGCGAAGAAACCCAAGATGATCACGATGTCGTGCAAGTTGGCGATGATGCCCGCTAGAGCAAATTTCCACTCAAAGCGGAAAGAGAGGTAAACCACAATGCCGATAATCACAAAAATTAAGGCCTTCAAGCCATCCAAGGCCAGCTCTTCACCCACTTGAGGACCAACGAACTCTACCCGTTGAAGTTTAGCGCCGCTACTGGCAGGCTCAAGTGCTTGCATTACCGCTGCACTTTGGTCTGCAGAAGAGATGAGCTTGCCATTAGTATCTTTTTGTAAAGGTAGGCGAATCATGATGTCGCGTGAGCTACCAAAGTTCTGTATCTGCGTATCTGTGTAGCCTAACTTCTCGACTTTGGTGCGAATAGAGTCTAGTGGGGCGGTTTGAGGGTAGCTCACCTCCATGACGGTGCCACCAGTAAATTCAATCGATAGATGAAGACCGTTTTGCCACAAGAAGAAGACAGCCGCTAAAAAAGTAATTAAAGAAATCGCATTAAGCACCAATGCATGGCGCATGAAGGGGATGTCTTTTTTGATCCGGAAAAATTCCATGGCTTATTTCTCCTGTGGGCGCCAAACTTGGCCGATAGCAAGTTTTTGAACCTTCTTGTGTCTGCCGTACCAGAGATTGACAAGGCCGCGTGAGAAGAAGACGGCTGAGAACATGGAAGTCAAGATACCTAAGCAGTGAACTACCGCAAAGCCTTTAATAGGGCCAGAGCCAAACGCTAAGAGAGCTAGACCAGCAATTAAGGTGGTCACGTTGGAATCCAAAATAGTTGCCCATGCTTTATCAAAGCCAACTGCAATGGCAGTTTGCGGCGCAGCTCCACTGCGTAGCTCTTCCCGAATACGTTCATTAATTAATACGTTAGAGTCAATCGCCATACCAAGGGCTAAGGCCATTGCCGCGATGCCTGGCAAAGTGAGGGTGGCTTGCAGCATCGACAGCACAGAGATGAGCAGGAGTAAGTTCACCGCTAAAGCAATGACCGAGAACGTTCCAAATAGTAGGTAGTAAGCCATCATAAAAATGGCAATTGCACCAAAGCCGATTAAAAGGGATTTAAATCCCTTTTCAATATTCTCTGCGCCTAAGCTTGGTCCAATCGTGCGCTCTTCAATGATCTCCATTGGCGCAGCTAAGGAGCCAGCACGTAGTAAGAGAGCTAAGTCATTGGCGCTAGCGGTAGTGGGTTGGCCTGTGATCTGAAACTTAGAGCCAAATTCGCCTTGAATGGTAGCAATGGTGAGAACTTCACCTTTCCCTTTTTCAAAGAGAATCATGCCCATTGGCTTGCCCAAGTTCTCGCGAGTAACTTCTTGCATTACGCGGCCACCTGCTGCATCAAGAGAGATGTTTACAGCAGGACGTTGATTTTGATCAAAGCCAGCACTTGCGTCAGTAATGCGATCGCCACTAAAAATGACGGACTTCTTAAAGACGCCCAAGCGGTTTTCTCCAAAGCGGAAGGTATCTGTGCCTGGAGGTGGAGTTTCACCGATACCGATGGTAGAAACCGATGGGTCGGCTAAGCGCGATTCTAGGGTCGCTGTACGACCAATAATATCTTTAGCACGTGCAGTATCTTGAACGCCTGGCAGCTGTACCACGATGCGCTCAGCCCCCTGTTGTTGAATAACCGGTTCTTTAACAGCCAACTCATTCACGCGCTTGTTTAAGGTGATGATGTTTTGTTTAACTGCGCTGTCTTGAATTTCTTTTAAAGCTGTTGGCTTAAATTCACCAACTAACTTTGGTGACAGACCGGTAGGCTTTACTTGCCAAATGAGATCGGGTTGAGCAGATAGTAAAACTGTGCGAGCGGCATCAGCGTCAGTAGTGCTACCAAAATTAATGGTGATGCTATCAGCGCCACGTTCAATACCCTGATGACGAATATTTTTATCGCGCAATTGAGTGCGAATATCAGTTGCTAAAGAAGTTACCTTCTTTTGTACAGCGCCTTTCATGTCTACCTGCAGCAGGAAATACACGCCTCCTCGTAAGTCAAGACCCAAAGGCATTGGTAGAGCATTGATCGCACTTAACCAGCCCGGGGTATTGGATAAGAGATTGAGTGCAACTGTGAAATTAGGATCATTTTGATCAAGATTAATTTTTTGCTGCAATAGATCACGGGCGCGAAGTTGGATATCCGTATTATTAAAGCGAATTTTGATGGAGCCTACATTGGCAGCATTCTCAAAGAAAATTCCCGTGTTACTGATATCAGCATCAGACAAAATCTTTTCAACGCGAGCTTGTGTCGCCAAGTCAACCTTGATGGTTGGTTTTGCGGACGAGATCTGAACCGCTGGAGCCTCACCGTAGAAATTGGGTAATGAATATAGCCCGCCGATCATTAAAGCAGCGGCGATGACTAAATATTTCCAGAGAGGGTAGCGATTCATATCGAGATACTTTTAAACAAGCGTATTAAGCAGACTTTAATGTACCTTTTGGCAATACATTGGTGATTGCACCTTTTTGTAATTGCACTTCAGTACCAGTAGAAATTTCAACGGTAACCACGGCATCTTTTAATGCAGTTACTTTACCCATGATGCCGCCTACTGTTACTACTTCATCGCCAACTGCCAAAGCTTCAAGCATGGCTTTAGTTTCTTTTTGACGCTTCATTTGTGGGCGAATCATGATGAAGTACAACACTGCAAACATCAAAACCAATGGTAGGAAGCTCATCAAGCCACCAGAATCTGGACCCGCAGCTGGAGCTTGGGCAAAAGCGTTACTAATCCACATATAAAACCTCCGTTAAAGACTATTTGGAAACTGCTTTTAGTTTTAGACTTTTAAGTAAAGCCGTAAACCCGCAATTCTAAACTGTGTGGGGCTTTGGAGGTGATTTGGAGGGGTATAGGTCCCCGTAGGGTTATTAATCCTGCCCGGGCTCAACACCACGCTGGCGATTCTGGTGAAATTCCTCGCGATAGGCGCTAAAGCGGTCTTTACTCAAGGCCTCTCTCACTTCAGTCATGAGCTGGAGGTAGTAAGACAGGTTATGGATCGTGTTGAGCTGGGATCCTAGGATCTCATTCGCCTTTTGGAGGTGATTTAAGTAGGATCTAGTGAAGTTTTGGCAGGTATAGCAGGCGCAGGTGGGGTCTAGCGGCCGATCATCGTCCTTGTACCCCGAATTGCGCAATTTGAGGTCACCAAAGCGGGTGAACAACCATCCATTGCGAGCATTGCGGGTAGGCATGACGCAATCAAACATATCAATGCCCAGGCTAACGCCTAACATCAGATCTTCCGGAGTGCCAACTCCCATGAGGTAGTGCGGCATATGCTCTGGCAGTTTGGGTGCCGTGAAATTCAAAATATGTTCAAACTCTGGTTTGGGCTCGCCAACCGATAGACCTCCAATAGCAATGCCATCAAAGCCCTGTTGACTTACTGCATCTAAAGAAAATTCTCTGAGATTCTCGAACATCCCGCCCTGAACGATGCCAAATAGACCGTTGCCAGTATTGAGCTCCCTAAAGCGTTTGAGTGAACGATCGCCCCAGCGAAGCGACATCTCGAGCGATGCACGAGCAGTTTTTTCTGAAGTAGGCTGGCCTTTGATTTCATAAGGAGTGCATTCATCAAATTGCATGGCGATATCGCTGTTCAGTACCGCCTGAATTTCCATAGATACTTCTGGCGACATAAACAGTTTGTCACCATTAATTGGTGATGCAAAAGTCACACCTTCCTCAGAGATTTTGCGAAGCGCTCCCAAGCTAAATACTTGAAAGCCACCAGAGTCAGTCAGTATGGGTTTATCCCAAGCCATGAAACGATGTAAGCCGCCATGTTTTTTGATGACCTCTAAACCTGGGCGTAACCAAAGATGAAAAGTGTTACCTAAAATAATCTGTGCTTTTGCTTCATTGAGGTCGCGTGGCGTCATTGCCTTCACGGTGCCGTAAGTTCCGACTGGCATAAAGATTGGTGTTTGCACGCTGCCATGTGGAAGATCAAGCTGACCAAGCCGAGCAGGACTTTGCGAGTCGCGCGCCAAAATATTAAAGTGAACGGGTTTGGTCATGAATTTGTATTCTCAAGTCGACTTAGAAACATCGCATCTCCGTAACTAAAGAAACGATACTTTTGATCAATGGCATGTTGGTAGGCGGCGCGAATATTACTCATGCCTGCAAAAGCACTCACCAACATCAATAACGTAGATTTTGGCAGATGAAAGTTTGTCAGCAAGCAATCTACCGTTTTGAACTCAAAGCCTGGGGTGATAAAGAGGTTGGTCTCGCCGCTGCTTTGCTGGTTCAGAGCCTGGCTTTCTAGGGCTCGTAGGCTAGTGGTACCAACAGCAATGACTCGCCCACCCTTTAGTTTGGCTTTCTCAATCGCTTGCAAAGTTTCTTGCGGGATAGAGAACCACTCATGATGCATTTTGTGCTTTGAGAGATCTTCTTCGCGGACTGGGGTAAAGGTTCCTGCCCCGACATGAAGTGTGATTGATGCTAGATGCGCCCCTAAGTCTTTTAATTGCTGCAAAATGGTTTCATCAAAGTGAAGTCCTGCGGTAGGCGCTGCTACTGCGCCTGGATTTTTAGCAACTACAGTTTGATAGCGCTGCGCATCCTCACCATCGGGTTGATGCTCAATATAGGGTGGGAGTGGTAACTCACCGAAGCGCTCGAGCAACTCAAATATATTTTTTGGGAAGCGTACTTCGTAAAAGCGACCATCATATCCAATCATCTCGACTGGGAAAGTTTCTCCAGATTGGTTCTGTATATGAATAATGGAACCAGTCTTGGGAACCTTGGACGCCCTAATTTGGACCCAAGCTTGCATATCGCCAGTAATTCGTTCGATGAGTAGCTCGACAATTCCACCGGTCTCTTTTTTGCCATGAAGACGGGCGGGGATTACCTTGGTGTCATTGAAAACCAATAAATCCCCTGGCTTGATAATACTGAGGATGTCCTTAAACTGGCAATCTATTAGCTGGGCGTGATTTCCCCCCTCAGCCTTGATCTCGAGGAGGCGGCTATCGGTTCTATTTGCCAAAGGGTGTTGGGCAATTAGATCGGCAGGAAGTTCGTAATTGAAGTCAGAAAGTTGCATAGCATTACCATCAGGTATTAGATTTTAACGATGACTACTAAACAAGCGCCAAGTACACTCCAAAAAATGGGTTTAGACAGCCCAATGGCCCTTGCTTTGCATCTTCCATCTCGCTATGAAGATGAGACTGAGCTATTTACGATTGAAGAGGCCTTAAATCAGGGTAGATTTAGTTCAACCCAGACCCAGGGGGTTGTGATTCGGAATCAGGTCTTATTCAGACCCAGAAGACAGATGTTGGTCACCATTGAAGATGACACCGCAACATTGCAGCTCCGTTTTCTTAATTTCTATCCAAGTCAACAAAAGCAAATGGCGGTAGGCGCGCATATTCGAGTTCGTGGTGAAGTACGTGAAGGATTTCAGGGGCCAGAAATGGTCCACCCTAATGTTAAGGCTGTAGCAGCAGATACTCCTTTGCCAACGAGCCTGACTCCAGTCTATCCAGCCAGCGCTGGCGTTTCGCAAACAGTGATTCGTAAAGCAGTTGCGCAAGCATTACGCGATCCTACTTTGCAAGATAGTTTGGCTGAGTTCTTACCCAAAAAGTTAATGACAGAACTTCTTCCCAGTAATGATTGGCCTAGTTTGCAATCAGCCATTACTTATTTACATCAACCGCCTGCCGATGCCAACACCCAAGCATTATTGGAGCGTACCGATCCTGCATGGCGCCGTGTGCAATTTGAAGAATTGCTGGCACAGCAGATTTCCTTGAAACGTGCTCATGCCATTCGAAGAGACCGGCATGCTCCGAGTTTCGCAAAACCGTCAAAAGATAAAAGTCTTGAGACGAGCTTGCTGAAAGCGCTGCCATTTACTTTAACTGCTGCACAAGCTCGTGTTTGGTCTGAGATTGGTCATGATCTAGAAAAATCGTTCCCAATGAATCGACTCTTACAAGGGGATGTGGGTAGTGGTAAGACGGTAGTCGCAGCCTTGGCGGCAGCACGTGTCATGGATCATGGTTATCAGGCTGCAGTCATGGCTCCCACAGAAATCTTGGCTGAGCAACATTACTTAAAAATGAAAGAATGGTTTGAGCCATTAGGTGTTCGCATTGCTTGGCTATCGGGTAGTTTGAAAGTAAAAGAAAAAAGACTGGCCCAAGAAATGATTGAGAGTGGTCATGCTCAACTGATTGTTGGTACCCATGCCCTGATTCAGGAGAGCGTGAGTTTTTCTAAATTAGGATTAGCAGTCATTGATGAGCAACATCGTTTCGGTGTGCGGCAGCGTTTAGAAATACAGCAAAGACTGGGATCTGAATTGTTCTATTGCCATCAATTAATGATGTCGGCAACACCAATTCCACGAACTTTGGCGATGACGTATTACGCGGATCTCGATGTATCTGTCATTGATGAGTTACCTCCTGGTCGAAAACCCATTACTACCAAGGTAGTGAAGGCTAGTCGTCGTGATGAGGTCATTGGCGGTTTACAAAGTTGGCTAGCCAAGGGGTTGCAAGCCTATTGGGTTTGCCCCTTGATTGAAGAGTCTGAGGCCCTGCAATTACAAACTGTCGTTGAAAGTTATGAGCAGCTGACACTGGCCTTGCCCAACTTTAAGGTTGGCTTAGTACATGGCCGCTTAAAAGCCGAAGAAAAAGCAGCAGTAATGGCTGCCTTTAAGGCCAATGAAATTCAGTTATTAGTTGCCACTACAGTGATTGAGGTGGGTGTGGACGTGCCGAATGCGGCGCTCATGGTGATTGAACATGCCGAGCGCTTTGGTTATGCCCAGATTCATCAATTACGTGGGCGTGTGGGCCGTGGTTCTGCAGACTCTGTTTGTATCTTGATGTATGCGGAGCCCTTATCTATGGCAGCTAAAGAGCGTCTGCAAACTTTACGTGAGGTATCTGATGGCTTTGTCATTGCAGAGCGTGATCTTTCTCTGCGTGGCCCTGGCGAATTACTCGGAGCGAAGCAGTCCGGAGATGCTATGTTGCGATTTGTCGATTTGCAGCGCGATGCCTGGTTAATTGAATTGGCTCAACAAGCTGCCGAGCGTTTGTTAGCGGAGCATGCTGACTTAGTAGAACGGCATCTAGAGCGCTGGCTAGGATCTCGCGCTGAATTTCTAAAGGCATGATAATTACCCTATGTCCCTGAATGATCGCCTTATCTCATATGCTTATCTGATTCGCCTGGATAAGCCAATTGGTACTTTATTACTCTTATGGCCGACCCTTTGGGCTTTATGGCTTGCCAGCAGTGGTGTGCCAGACATCAAAATCTTATTGATATTCATAGCGGGCACTTTCTTGATGCGCAGCGCGGGTTGTGCAATGAATGATTACGCTGATCGCAACTTTGATCGTCATGTACTGAGAACGCAAGGACGTCCCGTAACTAGCGGCAAGATTTCAGGGAAAGAGGCACTACTAGTTGCAGGAATTCTGGCTTTGCTTGCTTTCTTGCTGATTCAGTCGCTCAATACTTATACCAAGGCACTATCATTTTTTGCATTGGCAGTAGCCTTCATTTACCCCTTTACTAAACGTTTCTTTGCAATGCCCCAAGCAGTTCTCGGCATCGCTTTTGGTTTTGGTATCCCCATGGCTTATGCGGCTATCTTGAATGAGATCCCTCTAGAGGCCTGGATCTTATTTGTGGGAAATATTTTTTGGGCTATTGCTTATGACACTGCCTATGCCATGGTTGATCGTGAGGATGACCTACGATTAGGTCTGCGCACCTCTGCAATTACTTTTGGGCAATATGATGTTGCAGCAATCGCAGTAAGCTATACCATTTTGTTTATCAGTCAAATTTGGGTGGCGCAGTTGGCCAACTTGAGTAATTACTTTTTGGTGGGATGGTTTATAGCCTTAGCCTGCGCTATCTACCACCTCAAGCTGATCTCCACCCGTAAGCGCGAAGAATGCTTTGCGGCTTTTCGCCATAACAACTGGTTAGGCGGATTTTTATTTCTCGGAATTGTGCTGGGCCTTAGTCTGAACTAAGAGTGGCATGGGCAATTAGCTCTTACCCAGTTCATCACCCATTGCTTTGCCACGCTGACTTGCGGCATCAATCGCTTTTTCAAGAATCTCATTCCAGCCCTCTTGCTTCATGACCTCAAGTGCTGCTGCTGTAGTGCCACCTTTAGAGGTGACACGTTCACGAAGAACGCCAGCATGTTCATCAGAGTTATGGGCAAGTTGCGTTGCGCCCTCAAGGGTTGCATAAGCTAGTTTGCGAGCGCTCTTTGCATCTAGGCCTAATTTCTCACCAGCCGATTGCATGGCTTCTAAAAAAGCAAAAACATAAGCAGGGCCACTGCCAGAGACCGCTGTAACAGCATCCATAAGCTTTTCTTCAGGCACCCAAATGCTTTGACCAACTGCATTGCAGATAGTCTGGGCTAGTTCGCGATCAGATTCATTTACGGCTGCATCAGCAAATAATCCAGTAATGCCTTTGCCAATTAATGCGGGAGTATTGGGCATAGCGCGGACACAGCGGGCATGGTCCAGCCAGCGACTCATATCCTTTAAGCGAATGCCAGCGGCAATACTCAGAATCAGTGGTCCAGGTGCCGATGCATGCTTGAGTTTTGAAGATAGGCCTTTAGCAACAACATTAAAGTCCTGTGGCTTGATGGCCATGACAAGAACATTATTTTTTGAGAAATCAAAAGCTATTTGCTCCAAAGCGCCAATACCTTGAACACCAAAGTCTTCATGTAGCTTTAGGGCGGTTACTGCATTCGCTTCAACTACTGAAATTTGAGTGGAGGTAAATCCATTAGCCAGCAAGCCGCTAATCAAAGCCCGACCCATATTACCGCCACCAATAAAGGTGATGTGCACATTGCTATTATTTTGGCTGGTCTGATTTGTACTCATTTGCTAATCTTATCGCGCTTCCCAAAAATGGCAGTCCCTATACGAACAATAGTACTGCCATGGGCGATGGCAGCCTCAAGATCATCAGACATACCCATAGAAAGGGTATCAAAGAATTGATACCGAGGATCTATTACTCGGGCAGTTTGAATGCGTTTAAAGCAATCTTGGACCTTCGCAAAAGCTTTGCGCTGCTCGCCCGGATCTGCGCTTGGAGCTGGAATAGCCATTAGGCCCCTGAGAACGATATTGGGTAATTGGGCTATAGATTCACAGAGTGCCTCAGCTTCAGAAAGGGGTACGCCACCTTTGCTATCTTCATCACTCACATTCACTTGAACGCATAGCTGCAATTCAGCTAGGTTAGGAAATTCACCACGCTGAGCAGAGAGGCGTTCTGCAATTTTGAGACGGTCAATACTATGAACCCAATCAAAATGCTCAGCCACCTCTCTGGTCTTATTGCTTTGAAGCGGACCAATGAAGTGCCAAACCAGCCAAGGGCGCAATTTAGCGAGTTGAGTAATTTTTTCAACAGCCTCTTGCACATAGTTTTCACCAAAAGCAGATTGCCCTGCATGCATGGCTTCTTCGATTGCATGTGCTGGGAAGGTCTTGCTGACCGCCAAGAGCTCGATTTCTTCAGGCTCACGCTTTGCCGCTAAACAAGCAAGCTCGATGCGTTGCCTTACCTGCATGAGGTTAACAACAATAGAATTCATCGGGCCTTCGAAGCTTTGCGAATCAATTGATCTACGATCTCGATCCAATGGAGTACTGGCGTATCTTCTTGCTGAAGGTGTGTAATACAACCTACATTTCCGGAAACAATTATTTCCGCACCAGATTCTTCGCAAGCCGCATTCAAATGGCTCAACTTATTCTTGCGCAACTTCTCTGAGAGCTCGGGTTGGGTAACTGAATAAGTGCCTGCAGAGCCACAGCATAGATGGCTATCAGCGCACAAGCGAACACCAATACCGATACTCGATAGCAAACCTTCTACCTTGCCCCGAATTTGTTGGCCATGTTGCAAAGTGCAGGGTGGGTGATACACCACACCAGGTTTTTGATCTGTACCAATTACCCTAATCAACTCATTTTGTAAATCAGGCAGTATTTCAGAAATATCTTTAGTGAGATGAGAGATCTTTTTGGCCTTAGCTGCATAGGCAGAGTCATTCGCAAAGAGATGGCCATAGTCTTTTACCATCACGCCACAACCTGAGGCAGTCATGATGATTGCCTCAACACCGCTTTCAACTAAAGGCCACCAAGCATCAATATTTTGCTTGGCATTTTCTAGACCGCCTGCTTGATCGTTTAAGTGATAACGCAAGGCGCCACAGCAGGTGGCATTTGGAGTGCTAATGAGCTGAATCTTTAATGCGTCTAAAACTCTTGCAGTTGCAGAATTGATATTTGGCAACATGCCTGGTTGAACACAGCCTTCCAGAATAAGCATTTTTCGTGCATGTACGGTTGCTGGTCTTGCATAAGGGTCAGTGGAGCTATCTAACGCCTTACTCTTCTGTTGGGGAATCTTACGTTTAATGCCGTTTGGCATTAGTGGGCGCACCAGGCGACCTAAAGCCATTGCTGAATTAAATAATGCTGGCTTAGTTAAGCCTTCTTTTAAGGCCCAGCGAGTTAAGCGTTCACCAAGAGGGCGCTCAGGTGTATTGTCTTCAGCCCACTTGCGGCCAATGTCTACTAAGTTACCGTATTGCACGCCGCTAGGGCAGGTACTTTCGCAATTGCGACAAGTCAGACAACGATCTAAGTGAGTACGAGTTTTTTCGGTGGGTGCGGCACCCTCAGCCATTTGCTTGATGAGGTAGATGCGACCACGTGGGCCATCGAGCTCATCACCCAGTATCTGATAAGTCGGGCAAGTGGCAGTACAAAAACCACAGTGAACACATTTACCCAAAATATGGGCTGCCTCTATACCTTCTGGAGTATTGGCAAATTGGGGGGCAAGTTGAGTGTACATAGAGATGCTTATGGAAGACGTTTGGTTGCAAATACGCCGGCAGGATCAAATGCAGATCGCAGACGTTCTTGTACAAGCTCGAGAGCTTTGGAGTGTGCTTGGTCGCGCAATAAGGTAAAGCGTTGGTATTGAGGGCTTACACCTGTGCCCTGCTTGAAGCGAGTTGTATGCCCACCATGACTTAAGACTAATTGTTTGATTAAGTTAAATGTAGCTTCGTCCCCGGGCGCTTTAATCCAACGCTGCTGACCGTGCCACTCTAGAATAATTTCATTGTTTGCACCAGGAATGGTGAGTAGTCCAGAGGCTGCAGGTAATGCTAGGCGATACAGAGTTTGATCAGGAGCAAGATTTTCAAATGCTGGCAGCTGATGCTCGCGCAATTTATGCCAAAATGCTTCGGCAGATTGAGGGTCTACTTCCCTTGCATTTACCAAAGAGCTCATTAAAGGAATAGCGGCTTTGATTGCAGCTGCAGCGCCTGCTAAACGAATCGTCAATTGACCTTCGCCAGTAGCATTGCCAATCCAACAGCTTGCTGACATTGGTAATGGTTGACCGGCCCACTCATTTAAAGTGCGCAATGCTTTTTCTTGAGAGATGTAGCAGCACAGTGTTGCTGTAGCGGCTGGTTTTGGCAATACCTTCACGGATGCTTCTAGTAAAAGCGATAGGGTACCCATAGAGCCGGGCATCAGGCGCGAAATATCATAGCCGGCTACGTTTTTCATCACTTGTCCGCCAAAAGATAAATCTTGGCCTTTGCCATCCAGAATACGCGCACCTAAAACAAAATCCCGCAAGTTGCCAACGCTAATACGATTTGGACCTGCTAAGCCAGATGCAATAGCGCCGCCAAAAGTAGCGTGCTCGCCAAAGTGTGGCGGTTCAAAGGCCAGCATTTGATTTTTTGCTTTTAGTGCAGCTTCAATTTCTTTCAGAGGTGTGCCTGCACAAGCCGTAATGACTAATTCTTCTGGCTGATATTCTAAGATTCCAGAGTAAGTGCGAGTATCGAGTTTTCTATGATTGTTGGGGTTGCCATACCAAGACTTGGTTCCGCCACCTTCAATAGAGAGTTGTGTTTTATTGCTTGCTGCATTTAGGATCTGTTCACGAAATGCCTCAATAATGGGATTGGCAGCATTCATTAAAAGCGTTCCAATTCCGGATGCGGTAGTTTGCCTCCGCTAATGCGCATGCGGCCATATTCAGCACAGCGACTTAGTGTTGGGATACCCTTATCAGGATTGAGAAGCTTTTCTGGATCAAAGGCGCTCTTTACGCCCCAGAAAGATTCGCGCTCACCCTCTCCAAACTGAACACACATAGAGTTAATCTTTTCGAGGCCAACCCCATGTTCGCCAGTAATCGTGCCACCAAGCTCAACGCAGGCTTCGAGAATGTCAGTACCAAATTCTTCAGCACGATGCCATTCTTCCTCATCGGCACCATTAAACAAAATCAAAGGATGCATATTGCCATCACCTGCATGAAAAACATTCAAGCAACCTAAGCCATATTTTTTTTCCATGCCTTGAATACGCTTTAGCAAAGTCGCAATATGCCTGCGTGGGATGGTTCCATCCATGCAGTAGTAGTCGGCCGCGATTCGTCCTGCTGCCGGGAAGGCATTTTTACGGCCACTCCAAAACTTCAAGCGTTCAGTCTCATCTCTGGAAATCCGAATGCCACTGGCACCAGATTCTTCAAGCACTTTAGTCATGCGCTCGATTTCTTCGGCCACTTCTTCGGGGGTCCCGTCAGATTCGCAAAGCAAAATAGCTGCCGCCTCTAAGTCATAGCCTGCATTGACAAATTCTTCTACAGCTCGAGTGGTTGCTTGATCCATCATCTCCAAGCCAGCAGGAATAATGCCCGCAGCGATGATGGCAGCAACAGCATTGCCACCTTTTTCAATGTCATCAAAACTTGCCATGATGACGCGCGCCAATTTTGGTTTTGCGACTAACTTCACTGTAACTTCAGTGACAACCGCTAACATGCCTTCGCTACCCAGAACAATAGCGAGCAAATCTAAACCAGGAGAATCTGGAGCTAGGCCGCCAAACTCAACAATCTCACCATTCATGAGGATGCCGCGTACGCGTAGAACGTTATGCAATGTGAGTCCGTATTTAAGACAGTGCACACCGCCAGAGTTTTCATTCACGTTACCGCCAATGGAGCAAGCAATCTGAGATGACGGATCTGGTGCGTAGTAAAGACCAAGGTGAGCAACGGCTTCGGAGATGGCTAAGTTGCGAACTCCTGGTTGAACCACTGCAGTACGAGTAAATGCGTCAATGCTAAGAATTTTCTTGAGCTTTGCAAGGGAGAGCACCAAGCCTTGGGAGATTGGCATTGCTCCACCCGATAGTCCAGTTCCCGATCCTCGAGGAACTATCGGGATTTGCATCTCAAAGCAGATTTTGAGGATTTTGGCGACTTGCTCCTCTGTTTCTGGCAGAGCAACTGCCAAAGGCATCCGCTTATAGGCAGCCAAACCATCACATTCGTAGGGAATCGTGTCCTCAGGCTCCCAAAGCAGGGCATGTTCTGGAAGGATCGGGCGTAAGGCTGCGACCAGTTTTGACTGTAGTGCGCTTATAGCGGCTAGATCGGGGGGCGGGGTCACCATATTCATAGCAATCATTTTAGCCATTTACCTATAATTAAGCTCATGGGAAATCGACTATCAAAAATCGCCACTAGAACGGGTGATGCTGGAATGACTGGATTAGGCGATGGAAGTCGCGTTGAGAAGGATCATCTGCGGATTTGCGCTATGGGCGACGTGGATGAGTTGAACTCATCAATCGGCGTTTTGATGACTGAGGAGTTCCCGGAAAGCATCGCTTCTGAACTAAAAGGGCTTTTCATGCAGGTTCAGCATGATTTATTTGATCTGGGCGGTGAGCTTTGTATCCCTAATTACAAACTCTTAAATCCAGACCATGTGGCTCAGCTGGATGTTTGGTTGGAGAAGTACAACAAAGAATTACCTCCTTTAACCGAATTCATTCTGCCTGGTGGTACTCGTGCTGCCGCGCAAGCACATGTATGTCGCACCGTCTGCAGAAGAGCGGAGCGCTCGATTGTGCGCTTGGGTTGGGTAGAGCCTTTATATGACGCTCCACGTCAATATGTCAATCGCTTGTCTGATTTATTGTTTGTGCTCTCACGCATTCTCAATCGCGCTGCTGGTGGTACAGATGTACTTTGGAGGCATGAAAAAAAAGAGACTAAATAAATTAGTCTCTTTTAGTGGTGCCTCGATTGCTACCTGTATTAAATACTAAGGTTATTTTTTCTTGCTTCTGCGTTTCTTGACTGCAGTAGCTAAACGCCCCAATACTTTCACTGAATCATCCCAATTAATACAGGCATCGGTAATGCTCTTGCCGTACTCGAGCTTGCTTGGATCATCTTTGCCAGGCGTAAATTTCTGCGCGCCATCATTGAGATGACTTTCTACCATCACGCCAAAAATTTCATGTGAACCAGACTCAATTTGTTGGGCAATATCATCTGCCACAAGGATTTGACGCTCATGTTTTTTGCTCGAGTTGGCATGAGATAGGTCAACCATCAAACTGGCTGGAAGCTTTGCTGCTGCTAGCTCAGCACAGGCTGCTTTGACATGCGCCACTTCATAATTAGGCTCTTTTCCACCGCGCAAAATGACGTGACAGTCTTTATTACCTTTAGTTTCCACAACGGATACTTGGCCATTCTTATGAACAGATAAGAAGTGGTGTGGACGACCCGCTGCTTGAATAGCATCAGTAGCGATCTTGATGTTGCCATCGGTGCCATTTTTAAATCCGATAGGCGCAGACAAACCAGAAGCGAGTTCGCGATGTACTTGACTTTCAGTTGTGCGTGCACCGATTGCACCCCAAGAGATGAGATCAGCAATATATTGTGGAGAGATGACATCAAGGAACTCACTACCTGCTGGCATACCAAGACGATTAATTTCCATGAGGACTTGACGTGCAAGACGTAGGCCTTCTTCAATGCGATAGCTCTCATCTAGATAAGGGTCGTTGATCAAACCTTTCCAGCCAACCGTAGTGCGAGGTTTTTCAAAATAGACGCGCATCACAATTTCTAATTCGCCAGCAAAGCGCTCGCGCTCGGTTAAGAGGCGCTGGCAGTATTCAAGTGCGGCACGTGGATCATGAATCGAGCAGGGCCCAATGATGACGAGTAAGCGATCATCTTTCCCGTGAATAATGTCGCGAATCTTCTTACGCGTTTTACTGATCAATGCTTCAGTAGGTGTTCCTGAGATTGGAAAGAAACGAATAAGATGCTCTGGCGGTGCCAGGACAGTAATTTTGTCAATGCGTTGATCGTCGGTATCTGACGTCTTATCAACGGCAGAGTACCAATTAGCGGGATTAGTATTTTGTTGGCTCATAGGGTTATTTTAAGCCGTAATTGAGTAATATCAGGCAGTTCCACCTACAGTGAGGCTGTCTATCCGTAAAGTGGGCTGCCCAACCCCGACCGGAACGCTTTGTCCCTCCTTGCCGCAAACCCCAATCCCGCCATCTAATTTCAGGTCGTTACCAATCATAGAGACCTGTTTTAGGGACTCAGGGCCACTGCCAATAATGGTGGCGCCTTTGACGGGGTACTGAATTTTGCCGTTTTCAACCCAATAGGCTTCCGACGCTGAGAACACAAATTTGCCGCTAGTGATATCTACTTGGCCACCACCAAAATTCACTGCATATAGGCCACGCTTGATGCTGGCCACAATTTCTTGAGGATCATCCTTGCCGGCCAACATATAAGTATTGGTCATGCGGGGCATTGGCAGTGATGCAAAACTTTCGCGGCGACCATTACCAGTGAGAGGCATTTTCATGAGCCGTGCATTGAGGCTGTCCTGAATGTAGCCTTTCAAAATTCCATCTTCAATCAAAGTGGTGCATTGAGTAGGCGTGCCTTCATCGTCAATATTCAGTGATCCTCTGCGACCGGATAGAGTGCCATCATCAACAACAGTGACGCCCTTAGCCGCTACGCGTTGCCCGATACGGCCAGCAAAAGCGGAAGAACCTTTACGATTGAAGTCACCCTCAAGGCCATGGCCTACTGCCTCATGAAGAAGGACGCCAGGCCAGCCTGGACCCATGACAACCGTCATCGGGCCTGCAGGCGCAGGACGCGACTCTAGATTTACTAAAGCGCCATCAACTGCTTCATCGACGTATTGATTGATCAGGGCAGCATCAAAATAATGGTAATCGTGTCGTGCGCCACCACCTGAAGATCCAGATTCACGACGACCATTTTGCTCTGCAATCACATGAACTGAAACGCGCACCAGTGGTCTTACATCTGCGGCTAGCAAACCATCTGCACGGACAACGAGAACAACGTCAAATTCACCAGCGAGACTTGCCATTACTTGAATGATGCGAGGATCACGTGCTTTTGCGCGGCGCTCAATACTTTCTAAGAGGGCAATTTTTTCCTTGGGCTGCAGCGAATCCAAAGGATTCATGTCGGAATACAGCTTATTGGAGATAGGGTTGAATAGCTTACTAGCAATAGCTTGCTTGCCGCCTTGTGGGCCAATCACACGGGTGGCTTTAGCAGCCTTAGTCAGCGCCTCTAAATTAATTTCGTCGGAGTAGGCAAAGGCAGTTTTATCGCCGTAAATAGCGCGTACTCCTACGCCTTGATCGATGTTAAAGCTACCTGATTTCACGATACCTTCTTCAAGACTCCAGCTTTCGTTACGAGTATGTTGGAAGTAGAGATCAGCATCATCTAGGCGATGGGTGAACATGCTGCCAAAAGTCTTATGAAGATCTTGCTCTGAGAGTCCGGTTGGCTCAAGCAGGATGGACTTGGCTAGCTTAAGAAGGTCTGCTTGCTTTTTGGCTTTGGTCCAACTTACTGGAAATAGTGCTTCAGGTCCATTCATGTGATTCGGCAGATCTTTCTTTAAAGCTTGCGATGTGCAAGCGCAGGTAGCTTAGAGCGTACCTCGTTTAATTTATCTTTGCTCAAAACCCCAGAAATAAACCCTTCACCCTCGGGTAAATTGGCCAGAACATCACCCCATGGGTCGATCAGCATGGTATTACCCCAAGTGCGCCTTTTATTTTGGTGTATGCCGCCTTGCGCTGAAGCTAGGACGAAGCATTGGTTTTCAATGGCGCGAGCCCGTAACAGTATCTCCCAATGGTCTTTACCGGTTGTATAAGTAAAGGCAGCGGGAATGATGTGGCAATCCACTTGCCCTAGGGATCGATACAGCTCCGGAAAGCGTAAGTCATAGCAAATACTCAGACCAAAAGACCATTCAGCGTCATTAATAGTGATTTTGACGATGCCGGGCTGTTCGCCAGCCTCAATGGTTTCCGATTCTTGATAATGCTCTGTACTTGTCTGAAATCCAAACAAATGAATCTTGTCATAGCGTCCAACCCTCTGGCCATCTGGACTAAAAACTAAGGTTGTATTTAATACTTTGTTGGGATCTTTTGCTTCAAGAGGAATAGTTCCCGCAATTAAGTAAATGCCACTGTCTTTAGCAATCGCTGCAAGCGCTTCTTGAATTGGACCACTACCCAGTTTTTCCCGGATATTTACTTTATCCGTGTCTTGAAGTCCCATGATGCAAAAGTACTCTGGAAGAACGGCAATCTGCGCACCATCATGAGCGGCAGCTTTAATCAATCTGCGGGCTGTTTCTAGATTCTCTTGTAGTGATGCGCTAGACACCATTTGAATCGCTGCAATCTTTAGTTCAGCGGAGTTTGATTTGCTCATAATGGTTGTGCTTGCGGTTTTGGTGTTGGTGTGCTGTTGGTGCTAGGTTTGCTTTGTTCTTTTAGTAAATCTTTACTACGTATCGTATTTAAAGTTTTAGCATCGATCGGCTGACCTTTTTGATCCAACGGGATAACCTCTGGCTTATCCCAAGAGCCCTGTACTAAATAATCAGATTGTAGATTTCGATTAATTTGACTGGTAATGAGGTACTGCCCAACTAGTGCTCCCAATCCAACAATCGGGTTAATAGCAAAGGCAGCCAAGGACCCAGCAGTAGCATCAATCGTTGGGAAGATCGTGACACGCAGATCCTGAGTTTGTTTCGGGATATTAATTTGTCCTGTCATAGTGACTCTAGCCTGATCTAGACTCATGTTGAATTGCTTGGTTTGAGCAACTCCACTCCCAATGTCAAAGCTTGCATTGATATTATTGAAGGGTGTACCTTTACTCACAATATTGCCAAGACTACCTTGCAGATCGAGGGTGGCAAACCTAAATAGACTTTGAAGACTCAGCACATCCAGAATTTGAGCTCCGCTAGTGTCAACTTCAAGCAAGCGTCCTTTTTCAAGATTTAAATTGACCTTGCCGCTAAGCGTTTCATACTTTGGATTAAAGGGTGAGCCATCCCACTCTGCATTGGCTATGAGTTTGCCTTGACCACCCTCAACAGATTTTTGTGAACCCCACTTAGCAATAATCAGGCCAGCATCTTTGATATCTAAATCGATATTGATGTTGCTATGCTCCTGCTGATTTGTAGTTGCCCCAATCCATTGCCCCGTAGTAGTGGAGCTGCCCTGAGGATTGTTAAATTGAATAGACTCAATCGTGAGAAGATTATTACTGGTCTTCGTTTTGAGCTTGGTTTTTCCAAGAGAGGTAGTTAACCAATTAAAGTCATCAATACTTAAGTCTAAACTTGGAATTGCGTTGGGCGAAAGCTTACTTTTGCTGACAGTATTTTTTTGCGTGGGCTTAGTAGCTTCTAAAATAGGGCTCTTAGGGTCCGTCGCGAGGATAGTCTCAGCTGGAACCCTGAGGCGATTTAAATGGCCGCTTATAAGGCCACTGGCATCCGTTTGATTAGGTGCTTGATATTGAACTTGACCAGCAACGAGCGGTGAGTTGATGCGTATCTGCCAAGCACCATTCTTATTACTGGTAGATAGATTCATATCTTGCCAGGTACGCTCAAGCAAAGTAAGTTTCTTAACCTGTGCGGTCATAGAAATATTATTTTCACTTCTATCATCTGCTTTAGAGGGGTTATTTTTCTGCTTTTGCTTTCTGAAAAAATCTAACCAATCATCCAGATTGAGTTCATTGCTCGCCAGGTTGAGATGAAACCCAGGTTGAGACAAGTTAGCTGGTGCACCTATGCCTAGCGCAAAACGGAGCTCATCAGCACTATTTAAGTCCCCTTGAACTGTGTAAATATCACCAAGTTTGCCATTCCAGTTAAAGGGATTTGCTCCCGATGGACTATTAGGCATAGTTTTAAGGGTAATTTGTCCCGTCATTGGTGTACCCATCAACTTCTTCGCAGGGGCTGGTGCAGCGCTTGCCCAGTCGCGTAAATCAAACTTGAGATTAGCCTCACTACCAGTTTTATTAAAGCTGAGTGTGCCTTCGTATTTTGCAGATCCACTCATTGCCTGAAGTAATGGGGACGATTCAGCTTTCATTGTGTTGACGAGATAGTCCTTAATAAAGCCCGCAGTAATATCGCCTGCAATATTGAAGGTTTGTTTTCCTGGAGTCGATGAAGAGCTGCCGATTTTCAGAGAGCCGCCTAAGAAGTTGGCAGTGATATTTTCAAACTCAGGATTAACTTCGGTAATCCGAATTTTGCCCTTGATGTTTTCGAGTGGAGGCAAATTCGCCCATTGTGCTTTATTGCCCGGTAAATCTAGCCTGACATCAACATTGGTATCGTCATTATTGGAGAGGGGTACCTTTAAGCCTATGTCAAGATTGATCGGCCCGCTAACTCGTAGATTTTTTTCTAACTTACTTTGTTTTTTACCAAATGGGGAGGCGAATAAATACTCCAACATCTGTGGCGCATTACCTTGAGCGTTGCCGTTCACCGATAAAACCAATTGTTGTGAGCTCACATTTGGAATTTCTGCATGAAATTGATTGAGCGCAACATCTTTGTAATTCGCCTGAGAAATATCAACTGCAAAGCGAGAGTTTTGCATTGTAATTACACCATTCACTTTGCTAAATGCAGACCAGATCCCTTGGTTGCTTGGTAACAATGGAACGGGGCTGAAGGTAGCTCCTATGATCGGCAGATTTAAAGTGAACTCACCAGTAGCGCTATTGGGAAAGGGGACGCCATTGGGATCACCCTTGATATGAAGGCTGCCCTTTTGTATGTTGCCTGCTGAGAATGCTTTGCTAAGGTAGAGCCTCACATCCTTACCCATGCCAAGGGGTAGATATCGGTATGCAGTTCTTAAGTCAGCTCTTACGAAATTCATATCCAGGGTCATGAAGTCTGGCTTTTTAGGATCACCAATGACGTAATTGATGTCTAGGGTTGTGTCAATTTCTGGATTGCTTAAAGCAAGCTGTTTAGCATTGATAACCCAGTTACCTTTTTTCTTAGACCAACTCAGCTGCCCATTCGCCCGATCTAGTTTAATTTTAGGGTCGACCAATAAGTCATTAATATTTACTTCCAGATCACTAGAATTGATTGAAAAACTTCCTTGATTCTGATTGCCGGTAATAAATCCAGAGAGGTTTGAAACGGAGGGCATGCCTTTGTTAATGCCAACAAAGCTCAGATCGACCAATTTGGCGCTAACAGAGAAATCAAGTTTGTTTGATTTGAACCAGCCTCCGGGAATATTTAATGCTGATAGCGGAGATTTACTCTCGGACCAGCGAATGTCAAGATTTTGCAACTCCCCATCAGCCTGAGACGCTTTAATCCATTGGTGTACTTTTTTAGATAGGGGTAGATTCAATGCGAATAGAGCCACGTCTTCAACCAGAATTTTAGGTGAAGAAAATCCGAACTCTTTAATCTCGCCGTCTGCTCCTGGCGGTCTCCAACTAAAAGTCATTGGACTTAAATTTTCCAATGGCGCATTCTTTGGACTCTCCAAATCTCGCCAAGCAAAGGTTTTGGTGGTAACAGAAATTAAGCCGCTGTCATTTTCTTGGGTGAGATTAGTCTCTAATCTACCTAAGGCAATAGCATCCTCATTTTTTGCCAGCTGAATAATGAGATTGTCTGCAGCTACATAAGCTTCACCACCATCGGGTTGCCCGTTGTCTATTTTTAATTTACCTTTAGAGCCGAGCTTTCCTTCTAGAGTATTTAGTGGGAGAGAAAAATCTTGTGCAATTTGACTGAGATTGAGGTCTGCCACATTCCAAGAAAAAGTTCCAATCCAGTCGCGCCAATTTCCGGCTTGTCCGCCAAGGTGATGGACAAAGTCAGCCTTGAGTTCTAAGGGACCATTGGTCCATGGCGTGATTGTTTTGAGTGAGGCCTGATGACTACGAATACCGTTCATCAGCTCTAGATTTTGAATCTCAACAGAGGTGGTAAGTTTTTTTTCTAGCTTATCTGTCCAAAACAGCTTGACATTGTTAACAGCAATCTTATCTTGAGACAGCAGCCAATTTTCCAGCCCATGATCATTTGACTTTCCATGAATAGGAATTCCAGCGATGCTGATGGTGCCTTTGTTATCACGTTGGGTATAAATTTGGGCGTCTTCAAGGTAGAGCTCATGAAAATAGGGTGCCAAGTGATAGAAGGAATTCCAGCTCAGTTCACCACGAATTTTTGCAATTTTTAATAAGGGCTGCGAGTTATCGGGGCCATTAAAGCGCAGGCCGTCGATTTCAAAATCAGGCCTGATGCCGGTCCAAGAAACTCTTAAGTCATCCATGACGACATCTGCGCCGATCCGAGCGCTAATTAGTCTTTCTACCGAGGCTTTAGATTTCTCAATTTGGGGCCAAACAATGAAGCGAATACTAAAGTGACCAATCAGTAGTGATGCTAAAACAAGGCCGCAAAGAATGAGCGTGCGCTTGCGCCAAGACCCGCCAGAACCTTGAGGACGTTTAGTGAGCATGTTCTTGAGGCGAGGCGGAATGATATTTTGCAGCATGGCCCCTATTATCCGTCAGCCTTCAGTCGATCGCCAAGCTTCTGCCATGAGATTTGGGCTACGGATTAAGATGGAGGAATGGATGATTTTTCTCGGCAAATTGGGTTTCTACAGCGGCATTCCACGTATGCACAGCGTTGGCTGAATGCTCGTCCTGAATGGGTTGACTGGCTTAGGACTTGCGGGCAGCAAAAGGTCGATTTTCAGGGTATCCAAGATTTGCTGAAAACCTCTGGAATTGCTCAGCAAGGATCGGCGCTGGATGAGGCGCAATTTATGGCCAATTTACGGCTAGCTAGACAGCGCTTAATGATTTGGATCGCGTTTCGGGATCTGAATGGATTGGCGAGTCTAGATGAGGTAACTCATGGCTTGAGCCATTTTGCGCAGTTGGCAGTTACAGACTCTATTGCCTATATTCGTGAAGATTTAAAAAATCGATTTGGACTTCCATGGAGTAAGCCAAATAACGCCGAGATGCCGCTAATGGTTGTGGCTATGGGTAAATTAGGCGGTCTTGAACTAAATCTTTCATCTGATATTGATTTGATTTTCTTGTACGAGCATGAGGGCGAGACTGAAGGTGGACCCAAAAGTCTTTCAAACCATGAATGGTTTTCTCGTATGGGTACACGTTTGATGAAGCTCTTGTCCGAGCATGATGAAAATGGTTTTGTCTTTCGGGTAGATATGCGTCTGCGTCCCAATGGGGATTCAGGCCCATTGGTCTGTAGCTTAGACATGCTGGAGGAATATCTTTTAGTTCAGGGCAGGGAGTGGGAGCGTTATGCCTGGATTAAGGGCCGCTTGATCGCACCGTTGCCAGGCTCACTAGAGCATGATTACTACGCAAAGGAGTTAGACCAACTCATTCGTCCATTTGTCTATCGACGGCATTTGGATTATGGCGTGATTGCCTCAATCCGGGATTTGCACGCTCAGATTCAGCGTGAGGCGGATAAGCGATCTGCTGGGCATCAGGGTCGCTCACGCGATATTAAATTAGGGCGCGGGGGGATTCGAGAGATTGAATTTCTGGCACAAATGTTTCAGTTGATGCGAGGTGGTACCGACCCTCGCTTTAGGGTGCGTCCTACTTTAGAAGTTCTTACCCTGATTGGGCAGCGAGGAATCTTGCCCATAGAAGACGTGAATACGCTGAAGGCGGCTTATGTCTTTTTAAGGCGCCTAGAGCATCGCATCCAAGCTTGGGATGATCAACAAACCCATTACCTGCCAGATGATGAGTTAGTCCGCTCACGCTTGGCAATATCAATGGCAGGAGAGGATCTCGGTCAAGACAGTCAATCCTTTATGGCCGAATTGGATTTTCACCAAAATCATGTTGCCCGCCTTTTTGAAAAAGCTTTCTTACTAGATGATAGTTCTCGGCTAAAGCTTGCCCCCCTTGATGTCACTTGGGAGCCAGATGGGAATTGCTTCCCTCAAACTCTTGTACGCTGGAGTGGATGGGTTGATAGCCCTAAGCAAAGACAGTTGCCCGAGAAGAGTCGACTCATCTTTGATAATTTAATACGTCAAGCTGCGGAGAGTTTGCAGCTTGCTGGTAGTAATCAAACTCATGCCGACCAAACCTTATTGCATTTTTTTGATTTACTTGAAGCAATTGCAAGGCGCAGTGCTTATTTATCCATCTTGGCAGAATACCCAAGAGCACTTTTAAATGTACTGGATTTGCTAAAGGCATCTCAATGGGGTGCACAGTATCTGACGCGGCATCCCCATTTACTCGATCACTTACTAAATTCAGGGACTGAGAAGGCTTTAATTGAAGAGCCTGAAGAATATTGGCGAGACGTCAAGACCAATCTGAATATGCGTCTTGATGATGTCATGGCCGATGGTGATAGTCCAGAGCAGGCGATGGATATTCTGCGCGTGACTCACCATACCGAGACATTTATTACGCTTTTAGCTGATCTTGGAATTGGGGTTGAAAAGCCTCTCGCGGTTGAAAAGGTGAGCGACCATTTATCTGCTCTCGCAGATCTGATGTTACAGACTACTTTTGAGCGGGTATGGCCAGGCGTTGCTCAGAAATTTGGCTTATCTAAAGACTTGCTTGCACCATTCGCCATTATTTCTTATGGAAAGTTGGGGGGTAAGGAGTTAGGTTATGCCTCCGATTTAGATTTAGTATTTTTATATCAGTCAGTAGGGTCTGATTACGCCGCGCAAGAAATTTATGCACTGCTTGCTAAGCGCATGATTAACTGGCTAACAGCGTTTACCTCTACTGGCAGTTTATTTGAGATTGATACGCGACTTCGCCCGAATGGGTCAGCTGGATTTTTAGTTACTGATACTGAAGCTTTTAAAAAATATCAATTGCGTGAGGGCGATAACGCCGCTTGGGTCTGGGAGCACCAAGCTTTAACTAGGGCGCGTTTTTCTGCTGGTAATCCGGATGTAGGCTTAGAGTTTGATCTCGTACGTTCCGAGGTATTAAGCCAGCAACGTAACATTCATCAGCTTTGTACAGAAATTTTAGAGATGCGCCGCAAAGTGCATGCTGGCCATCCAAATGTGAGTGCTGAGTTTGATTTAAAACATGACTCTGGCGGTATGGTAGATATTGAATTTATTGTGCAGTTCTTAGTCTTAGCTTATTCACATCAACATCCACAGCTGGTTGGTAATCTGGGCAATATTACCTTGCTTCGCATTGCTGGAGAAGCTGGTTTAATTGATCCAAAAATGGCTGATTCCGTTGGCAACGCTTACCGTCTCTTGAGATCTCGTCAACATCGCTTGCGTTTGGATGGCGCAGAAAAAACCCGCATCAATCTGGAGAATGAGCCTGAAATTAGGGCTGCCAGATTTGCTGTTGAGGCACTCTGGCTAGAAATATTTCAAGCCTCTTCCAATACTGAGTAAAGTTCTGAAAGTTTAGTTTTGCCCGAGTAACTCGCGAGCATGGCGACGAGTAGTATCGGTGATGGTTGCACCACCTAACATACGTGCTACTTCTTCAACACGTTCCACTCTAGCTAAGGGATGTACTTGTGAAATTGTTTTATCACCCGATTGTGACTTGCTAACTTTGAGGTGGTGATTTCCTTGTGCGGCAACTTGAGGTAGATGTGTCACGCACAAGATTTGATGAGATTGTCCCAATTGGTGCAAGAGCTTGCCAACAGTCTCTGCAACAGCCCCACCAATACCTGCATCGACTTCATCAAATATTAAAGTAGGTGTGAATGAGGCTTTGCTAGTAATCACGCTAATTGCTAGGCTAATACGAGCAAGCTCGCCACCAGAGGCAACCTTAGCCAATGAGCGCGGCGTGCTACCAGCATGCCCTGCAACTAAGAATTCGATTTGCTCTAAACCGTGAGAGCCACCTTCACTTAGTGGTGTCAAAGCTATTTCTAATCGCCCACCAGCCATCGATAGATCTTGCATAGCATCGGTGACTAATTTTCCGAGTTCGGCTGCAGCGCCACCACGTTTTTTTGAGAGCTGTTTTGCAAGCTTGAGATAAGCATCTTCTTCTTGCTTTACTTTTTCGCGTAAGGCCTCGATATTTTGAGATGCTGTTAGAGCATCCAAACGTTCCGTAGTATCCAGAAGAAGTGCCGGCAGCGCATCTGCCTCAGTGCGATATTTTCGAGCAGCAGTGTGCAGTGCTTGCATGCGCTCTTCAACCTGGGCTAGTCGTGCTGGGTCAAGATCTGCTTTTTGTAAGTATCGATTGAGGCTATGAATGGCTTCGTCTAATTGAATTTGTGCGGACTCTAGGGCTTCACTAATGTCGTTCAGAGCTGGGTCGTGCTCTGCTAATGCGCCAATAGTGCCACATACCTTGGAGAGGCTAGATTCAATTGAGTTATCGGCATCACTTAAAGCTTCAATTGCTTCTTGGCAGCCGCCAATGATTTTGGCTCCATTGGCAAGTCGCGCATGCTCACCTTGAATACTTAGCCACTCTCCCTCTTGTGGCGATAACTCAGTGAGCTCTTCGAGTTGCCACTCTAAGCGCTCACGCTCACGCTCAATGTCTTGCCCTGCATTTTCTGCTTGCTCTAAGCGACGACGAGAATCACTCAGTGTTTTGAAGACCTGCGCTACTTCAGTAGCAAGGGGCAATAAACCGGCATGACGATCTAGTAGCTCCCGTTGGGCGCCACCCTTGAGTAGTAGTTGATGAGCATGTTGCCCATGAATATCAACTAGTTGATCGCCCGCCTCACGTAATTGGGTCACAGTAGCAATGCTGCCATTAATGAAAGCGCGACTTCTGCCATTGCTTTCTATGGTTCTTTTGAGTAAGAGGCTTTGGCCATGATCTTCAAGTGGGAATCCTTGTTCATCTAACCATTGCCCAAAAGACTGAATAAGCTCTGGATCAATTTGAAAGAGAGCGGAGATTTCGGCGCGGCTGCTGCCTTCTCGAATTTGGCTGCTATCAGCGCGTTCGCCCAAAACTAGGCTAAGAGCATCGAGCAGAATAGATTTTCCAGCGCCAGTTTCACCAGTCAGGACCGTAAACCCAGCAGAAAAATCTAGCTCAAGCTGATCGACAATGACGAAATCACGAAGTGAGATAGTTTGAAGCATGTATTAGCGTAGCAAAGAACTCGACATCAGAAAGTCGATGGGTATTCATTCCAATGCAATTTCTCACGCAAAGTTTTGTAGTCGCTGTGATTGCTGGGGTGTAAAAGAGCAATGGTTTTATCGGATTGACGCACTTCAATTTTGTCGCCGCTCTGTAAACTGGTTTGTGATTGCATATCAAAATTGACAATGACTTGAAGTCCATTAACTACCTCAATCACCGTAACACTATCTTGTGGCAGAACAATCGGCCGATTAGAAAGGGAATGGGGGGCAATTGGAACAAGCAAAATACCTGGAACGTGGGGATGCAAAATAGGACCACCGGCAGATAAAGCATAAGCAGTAGAGCCAGTTGGAGTAGAAACAATCAAACCGTCAGAACGTTGGTTGTACATAAAAGAGCCATTGACTCGCACGGCTAGTTCTACCATCCCTGAAATAGCGGAGCGATTCACGACAACATCATTTAGCGCTAATGCACGATTAATTTCTTTGCCATTGCGAATGACGACAGCGTCAAGCAATGTCCGTGTATCAGATTCATATTCGCCAGCGATGATTTTGGGCAAGATGTCTTGTACAGACTGAAAGGGAATATCGGTCATGTAGCCAAGTCGACCCATATTGATTCCGACGAGCGGGACATTACTCCCCGCCAATTGACGGGCAATACCCAGCATGGTCCCATCGCCACCCAAGACAACAACTAGGTCAATTGATCCACTAAAGTCTTGGGGTCTTTTGGTGGGGTAGTCTTTTAGGCCAAGATGGGCGGCAGTGTCAGACTCAATAAAAACCTCACAACCTAGGCCCAAGACCAATTTGGCGAGGTCTTTGAGGTGTTCTTCAATGCCATCAGCCTGAAATTTGCCGACGAGTGCCACCCGGCTAAATGCCTTCTTGGAGGAATTAGGGGATGGGCTTAACATATAACGATTAAACCATAGGCATAAAATCCCTTCCACCATGGATGAACGTTCCCGCGCTTTACTAAAAACCCTCATCGAGCGATATATCGAGGAGGGCCAGCCTATTGGCTCGCGCACGCTATCGAGATTCTCGGGTTTGGACCTCTCTGCAGCCACTATTCGTAACGTGATGGCTGATTTGGAGGATATGGGCCTAGTTACTAGCCCCCATACTTCCGCTGGCCGAATTCCAACCCCTAGAGGCTATCGCTTATTTGTAGATACGATGGTGACGGTTCGCCCCTTAGAGGAAATTGCTACCCGCGAGCTCCAAAGAGGACTTTTACCCGACTCCCCGCAACGGGTTTTGAGTTCTGCTGCTCAGATTTTGTCGAACTTAAGTCATTTTGCTGGGGTCGTGATGACTCCCAAGCGAGCCCAAGTTTTCAAGCACATTGAGTTTTTACGCTTAGGCGAAGGCAAGATCTTATTGATTATGGTGACCCCAGAAGGAGATGTGCAAAATCGGATTTTGCCAACGACTCAGGATTACACGCCAAGTCAATTAATTGAAGCTGGTAATTACATCAACGCACAGTTTGCTGGAAAAAGTTTTGATCAAGTACGCTTGCATCTCAAATCTGACCTAGATAATTTAAGGGCAGATATTTCTGGCCTGATGGCTTTGGCATTGCAAAGTGGCGTTGCTGACTACGATATGAGTCAGGGCGACATGGTGCTTTCTGGCGAACGTCGCTTATTGAATGTGGGTGATTTAAGTTCTAACCTCGATAAGCTGCGCAAGATGTTTGACATGCTGGAGCAAAAATCGGTACTCATGCAATTGCTTGATGTATCGAGTCATGCCGACGGTATTCAAATCTTTATTGGTGGCGAGAGCGATCTATTGCCTTATGAAGATTTGGCTGTGATCAGTGCGCCATATAGCGTGGATGGGCAGATCGTTGGTACTTTGGGCGTCATTGGCCCAACCCGCATGGCTTATGACCGGGTCATTCCAATTGTGGATATCACCTCCAAGTTATTATCAGGGGCGCTAAGCTCCTAATAATCGATTATTAAAGATAAATATTTTGAATCAGAACCCACACCTACGAGTCAATAAAACAGCAGTTCTGCTATTGAACTTAGGTACGCCATCTGCGCCAACTCCAAAAGCAGTGAGAGCTTATTTAAAAGAATTTCTCTCTGATCCGCGCGTCGTAGAAATTCCGCGCTTTATCTGGTGGTTCATTTTGAATGGCATTATTCTGCCGATCCGTAGTAGTACCTCAGCAAAAAAATATGCATCGATTTGGTTGCCACAGCTGGGGTCGCCTCTCATGCACTACTCTCGTTTGCAAGCCAAAGAACTCGGCGAGAAGTTTGCGGATGAGGGGCACACTGTTTTAGTCGATTTAGCAATGCGCTATGGCAAGCCTTCTGCTCAAGAAGTCTTGGAAAGCTTAAAGGAGCAAGGCATGGAGCGTTTATTGCTATTGCCTTTGTATCCTCAGTATTCAGCCACCACCACTGCTTCTAGCTTTGATTACGTCTTTCGGGTTCTGAGCACCTGGAGAAATCAACCCGAGCTGCGCATAGTCAAACATTACCATGACAATCCCGCTTATATTGCCGCGCTTGCAGATCAGGTGCTAAGCGTCTGGGACAAAGATGGTGCTCCAGATTTTGCAAGAGGTGATCGCTTTGTCATGTCTTTTCATGGCCTGCCTAAGCGCAATTTAATGCAGGGCGACCCTTACCACTGCGAGTGCTTGAAAACAGGGCGCTTGCTTGGAGAGTCTTTAGGTTTGGAGCCAGGGCAATACATTGTCACTTTCCAGTCTCGCTTTGGTAAAGCGGAATGGTTAAAGCCCTATACCGCTCCAACTATTGAGAAGTTAGCAAAAGAAGGTTGCTCTCGAGTAGATGTTTTCTGCCCAGGATTTCCGGCAGATTGCCTGGAGACATTAGAAGAAATTGGAATGGAAGCAAAGGAAACATTTCTAGATCATGGCGGTAATGATTACCGCTATATCCCTTGCTTAAATAGCAACCCAAAATGGATTAATGCTCTACGTGACATAGCCTATCAGCACTTACTGGGATGGTCTTTGGGAACGGAATCTAAAGAGGAGCTAACTGTGCGCGCCGAGCGGGCAGAGTTAGCTGATAAATCTAAGGCTTGAAATTCAATAAAATGCCCCAATATTGAAAAGTACTAGCCTTTGATAGGGCAACTTAGATAGAGCAAAATACAGAAAAAGTGAATGAGCATCCATGACACAAGAAAATTCAAATCCAGAACAAGAAAATTCAGCAGCGCAGACCTCGGCTGAAGCAACTCCTGAAGCTGCTGTTGTCAAAACTCCAGAGGAAGAGATTGCAGAGCTCAATCAAAAGATTGGCGAGCTCGAAGATAACTTCTTGCGTGCTAAGGCTGAAGGTGAAAATATTCGTCGTCGTGCCGTAGAAGATATTGCTAAAGCACATAAGTTTGCGATTGAGAGTTTTGCCGAGCATTTGGTGCCAGTCACCGATAGCTTGTATGCAGCTTTAAGTACGGACACTGGTGATGCTAAAGCTTTTAAAGAGGGTTTAGAAATTACGCTCAAGCAACTCTTATCTGCGTTTGATAAGGGTCGCATGACTGAAATTAATCCTGCGGTGGGTGATAAATTTGATCCGCACCACCACCAGGCGATTGCTTCAGTACCCTCTGAACAAGAAGCCAATACCGTAGTTTCAGTGCTCCAGCGGGGTTATACCGTGGCAGATCGAGTGCTTAGACCGGCTTTGGTCACAGTCAGCGCCCCGAAATAAACAAAAAATAGCGGTCAAAACCCTAAAAAAGCATGAAAAAGGCAGATTTCTGCCTTTTTTGCTATTTCAGCCCTTGAATTCCCCTTTTTAGACCCCATTTACTGGGTATTGGAATATTGACGGTAGTGATTACCGAAAACACATTAGAAGCACAACAAAGTAACTTAATTTTTTGGAGCAATTATGGGAAAGATTATCGGAATCGACTTAGGAACCAC